>NZ_VMBJ01000059.1:0-26179 GCF_010608305.1 Stenotrophomonas sp. AS012628
GGGTGGGGGAGCGGCCTATTCAGGAAAAGGAGCGCGGGCGGTGCCGACCTTGGTCGGCACCGCCCGGGCGAGGGGCTCAGAACCGGTTGTCGCCGTCCAGCATCCGGCCCAGGCCGCCCAGCACCGAGCCTTCGCCGCGGCTCTGGCCGCCGCCCTGCGGCGCCGCCATCCACATGCGCCCGGCCAGGCGCGAGAACGGCAGCGACTGCAGCCAGACCTTGCCCGGGCCGGTCAGCGTGGCCAGGAACACACCCTCGCCTCCGAACAGCATGCTCTTGATGCCGGTGACCCGGCGTACGTCCATGTCCACGGTCGGGTGGTAGGCCACCACGCAGCCGGTATCCACGTCCAGTCGCTCACCTGCGGCCAGCTCGCGCTCGACCACGCAGCCACCGGCGTGGATGAACACCCAGCCGTCCCCCTCCAGCTTCTGCATGATGAAGCCTTCGCCACCGAACAGGCCGGTCATGATCTTGCGCTGGAACTGCACGCCGATCTGCACGCCGCGCGCGCCGGCCAGGAAGCTGTCCTTCTGGCAGATCAGGCGGCCGCCATGCTGGTCCAGCTTCATTGCCAGTACGGTTCCGGGGTAGGGGGCGGCGAAGGCGACCTTGCCCTTGCCGTGGCCGCTCTGGGTGTAGACGGTGGCAAACAGGCTCTCGCCGGTCAGCACGCGCTTGCCGGCGGCCATCACCTTGCCCATGAAGCCGCCGCCCTGGTCGCCGTTGGCGGCGCCGAACACCGTATCCATCTGCACGGTGGCGTCCTTGAACATCAATGCGCCGGCCTCGGCAATGGCGCTCTCACCGGGGTCGAGCTCGATTTCCACGAACTGCATTTCATGGCCGACGATGCGGAACTCGATGTCGTCGGCGCGGCTGCTGGCAGCGGCGGAGACCGGCGGCGGGGTGTTCGGCATGCCCGGGGCCGCGGACTGCAGTTCGGGCACCTCGGCGATCGAGGTCCACCCGCTCATGCCCTGGCACCAGGCCAGGGAGCGCGGGTTGGCCTGGGCGTAGCGGCGCGCGGCCTCGTCATCAAGCGGGCCGATACGCTCGGCCTGGGCGGAGGCATGGAAGTACCACTGGGTCATCGCGGCGGCTCCGCAGGGCTGGAAAACCCCGAGTCTAGCGAGCACGCGGGGGCCGGGGCGACGGGGCCATGAACGGCAGGCATTTGCGGGGCAGGTGCTGTATTGCAACAATTATCTGGTAGCGCCGTTTTACCACCCCTCCAAACACAGCCTACCGCCATGTCCCCGACCCGCACTTCCCGTGGCCGCCTTCCGGTCGCGCGCCCCCTCGTTGCCGCTCTTTCCGCCCTGCTGCCGCTGGCAGCAGCCGCCCAGGAAACCCCCGCCGCCAAGGATCCGGTCGCCCTCGATGCGCTGCAGGTGACTGCACAACGTCGCGTCGAGAACGCCAAGGACGTGCCGGTTGCGATCAGCGCGATCCAGGGCGAAAAGCTCGACGTGCTCGGTTCGGCGGGCGATGACATCCGCTTCCTTGCTGCGCGCGTGCCCAGCCTCAACATCGAATCGTCCTACGGCCGTGCCTTCCCGCGCTTCTACATCCGCGGCCTGGGCAACACCGATTTCGACCTCAATGCGTCGCAGCCGGTCTCGCTGGTGTACGACGATGTGGTGCAGGAAAGCCCGCTGCTGAAGGGCTTCCCGCTGTTCGACCTGGCCGGTGTGGAAGTGCTGCGCGGCCCGCAGGGCACCCTGTTCGGGCGCAACACCCCGGCCGGCGTGGTGAAGTTCGATTCGGCGCGTCCGTCGCAGGATGCCGATGGCTACGTGCGCGTGGGCTATGGCACCTACAACAGCTGGAACGTGCAGGGCGCCTACGGCGGCCCGCTGACTGACCGCTGGTCCGCACGCGTGTCGGCCATCTACCAGCGTCGCGACGACTGGGTCGACAACACCCGTGCCGGTGCGCCCAACAGCGGCTTCGAAGGCTATGACGAAGCCGCCGGCCGCGTGCAGTTCCTGTACGAAGGCGATGATTTCGAAGCGCTGTTCAACCTGCACAAGCGCAAGCTCAACGGCACCGCCCGCCTGTTCCGCGCCAACATCATCGAGAAGGGTGGCAACGCGCTGGTCGAGAACTTCGACCGCGACAAGGTCGCCAATGACGGCGTCAACTTCTCCGACCTGGAAACCTGGGGCGGCAGCGCGCGCCTGCAGTGGAACCTCGGTTCGGTGACCCTGCATTCGATCACCGGCTACGAGACCGCCGAATCGCTCAACCGTGGCGATATTGACGGTGGCTACGGCGCAGCGTTCCTCGGCGCGGGCAACTCCGGCCCGGGCCTGATTCCGTTCTCGTCCGAGTCGGCCGACGGCCTGCCGCACCACCGCCAGTGGACCCAGGAATTCCGCGTGGAATCCAACGAATGGGGCCGCTTCGACTGGCAGGCCGGCGTCTTCTACTTCGATGAAGACGTCACCATCAACAACTTCAACTATGACTCGCTGACGCCGGGCAATCCGCAGACCGGCCACGTGGTGCAGCAGCAGCGCAACAAGGCGTGGGCGGTGTTCGCGTCGGGCGACTTCGATGTCACCGAGCGCTTCAAGCTGCGTGCCGGCGTGCGCTACACGCAGGACAAGAAGGACTTCAGCGCCAGCGTGCTGCAGGCCGTGCCGTTCGGTACCCCGGTCAGTGGCCCGTACCTGGCCAACACCGACGTCAACGACGTCAGCTGGGATGTCAGCGGCGTGTACAAGCTGACCGACAACGTCAATGCCTATGCACGCGTGGCCAAGGGCTTCCGCGCACCGTCGATCCAGGGTCGACTGGCGTTCGCGCCGGGTCTGTCGCAGGCCGATTCGGAGAAGGTGATTTCGTACGAAGCCGGCATCAAGGCCGACCTGTTCGAGCGTCGCGCGCGCCTGGGCTTCAGCGTGTTCCGCTACGACGTGGACGGCCAGCAGCTGATCGCCGTCGGTGGCACCAACAACACCGCCACCCTGCTCAATGCCGACAAGACCATCGGCCAGGGCGTTGAGCTGGACCTGGAGGCGTACCTGGCCGACAACGTCCTGCTGACCTTCGGCAGCAGCTACAACGACACCGAGATCAAGGACAAGAACCTGGCGGTGGCGGTCTGTGGTGGCGGCTGCACCATCACCGACCCGACCACGATCATCAATGGCGGCACCTATGCCCTGGTCAACGGCAATCCGCTGCCGCAGGCGCCGAAGTGGATCCACAACGCGACCCTGCGCGTGGGCTTCCCGCTCAGCGATGGCAGCGAGCTGTATGCCTACACCGACTGGGCCTACCGCAGTGCGGTCAACTTCTTCATCTACGAGTCGCCGGAGTTCCGTGGCCGCAGCTCGCTGGAAGGTGGCCTGCGCCTGGGCTACAACTGGGATTACGGCCAGTACGACGTGGCCGTGTTCGGCCGCAACCTGACCAACCAGACCCGCGTGGTCGGCGCGATCGACTTCAACAACCTGACCGGCTTCCTCAATGAGCCGCGTACCTGGGGCGTGGAGTTCACCGCGAAGTTCTGATGCGGTTGCAGCAGTGATGCAATGACGAAGGGCCGGCGCAATGCCGGCCCTTCTGTTTTCTGCTTCCTGTAGAGCCGAGCCTGCGCTCGGCTGCTCTGAGCCGAGCATGGCTTGGCCTCTACAGAGGCGTGGCTTACAGCGCGCTCTGCGGGCGCACCTTCAGCACCGCGTTCTCGGTGGCGCAGTCACGGCTGGAATGCAGGCCGGCCTTGCGCGCGGCAGCGATTTCCCTGCGCGCCGCCAGCAGATCCTTGTTGAACGCGGCGTTGTCATGCAGGCGGGCAACGGCGGTTGCGCCCATGAAGCGGCCTTCGAGGATGTCACTCTGCCAGTGCACGTTGCACACCAGGCGGCTCTCGCCGTAGTTGCGGCCGCGTGCCTGGATGGCATCGGCGCGGTCCGGTGCGATCTCCGACAGGATCAATGCCCATGCCCAGCCGATCGAGGTGTGGCCGGACGGATAGGAACCGTTGCTGCGCAGCCCCTCCTCATCCTTCGGCGAGCAGGTCGGCTCGCCGTTGACCATGAACGGACGCGGGCGCTTGTACGTGTTCTTGGCGGCCTTGGTGGCAGCACTGGCATCGATGCGGCTGCGCTCCAGCAGGCGGTACAGGGCAGGGGTCTTCACTGCATCGACGTCGATGTCGGCGGCGCAGGAAAAGTGGTTGGCGCCTTCCGGGAAGCCCAGTTCGGCATCGACACTTGCCTGGGCGAAACGCGGGCTGCCGCGCAGCGCACGTGCCTCGCGGCTGACCTGCTCATCCAGGGCGAAGGCGGCCGAGCCGGCGGCCGGTGGTGCCGGTACCAGATCGATGCTGGCCGGCACTGCGGTCTTGTCCAGGTAGCCCACGGCCTTGGTGGTGATGTTGGCTTCGACCGCGGTCGGCTTGCTGGCGGTGGCGGCACAACCGGCCAGCGACAGCGCGATGGCCAGGCCGAGCAACGGACGGGCAGGGGGGAGGATCGACGACATGGGCAGACTCGGGCTGGGAACTCGCCGGCCATGATCGCAGCCTCGATTGTCGGCCGCAGCGTCCATCGGTCATACGGCCAGACCCGGCATGGTCAGCCGCTGGGCGATGAAAACAGTCATCAAGTGTCGGCAATCTCCTGAATCCGGGCGCAGCGCACGGACTTTCACACGGCCACGCCGTGAGCATCGGCACAACGGTGATGAGACGCCGTCCAGTTCCAGCCGGGTCGGGGGGATCCGCAGACAGAGGGAGAGAAGCGATGCGCAGCACCGCAACAGGAAGTACCGTCCTGGCCCTGCTCCTCGGGCTGGCAGCAACGCCGGCGCAGGCCGCCGACGTGGTCGGCGTGGCCTTCGTGCATGGCACCGGCGCGCAGACCAACGCCACCCAGGACTACTGGCAGCCGGCCATCATCGACACCGTGCGCCAGGGCCTGCCGAACAGCAGCAACTATGTGGTCATCAACTGCGACTTCACCCAGTACATGTGGAAGCCGGAGGCCGCCGGCTGCCTGGCCAACCAGCTGACCCGCTTCATCGACAGCCGCGGCATCACCCAGCTGGTGGTGATCACCCATTCCAACGGCGGCAACGTGGTGCGCTGGATCCTGTCCAACCCGACCTACGACAGCCGCTACCCGAAGATCATCCGCACGGTGCGCAAGGTCACCGCGCTGGCGCCGTCCTCGGCCGGCACGCCGCTGGCCGATGCGGTGCTCAACGGCAACACCTTCGAAACCTCGCTGGGCTGGCTGCTGGGCTACAAGAACGACGCGGTGCGCCAGCAGCAGGTGGCGAGCATGGCCACCTACAACGCGCAGAACCTGTACGGCACCGCAGGCCGTCCCGCCCTGCCCAAGCCGTTCCGTGCGGTGGTCGGCAGCGACGTGGAATCGGCGGTGTGGGACAGCAACAGCTACTGCGGTGGCTACGCCGCCAATGTCGGCCTGGAGTTCACCCAGAACTGGCTGTCGTCCTGCTCCGATGGCTTCCTGGAGTGCAGCAGCCAGAAGGCCGCCGGCACCACCTGGTTCACCGACAAGGCGCGTACCCAGGGCGCCGAACCGCTCAGCCACAACCAGAGCCGCCGCGAGTGCTTCGGCCTCGGCACCCTGCTGCGCAACGACCTGACCCAGTGAGGGAGACGACCATGACGATTCATTCCACCCTGCTGGCCGGCGCCGTCCTGGCAGTGCTGTCCCTTCCCGCAGCGCAGGCCGCGCAGCCGCTGCAGGCCGCCCGTGCAGGGGATCAGGTGCCTGCCGCCCTGGTGGCCGCGCCGCTGCCCGCCGATGAAAGCGAGCACGCGCCGTTGTCCTTTGCCTGGGCGCTGGACCCGGCACAACCGCTGCAGGCGGCCACGCCGTATGCCTCGGTCAGCCGCAGCTACTGGCAGCAGGTCGATGGTACGCAACTGCAGCGCGGCGTGGACTTGCCGCTGACCGCTGCCGATGCGGTGATCCAGCTGAGTCCGGCCGAAGGCGCGCGTGCAGTGCCGGCCAACACGTTGCAGGTGCGCGACCCGGCCGGCCGCAGCAGCGTGGCGCGCAGTGTCGACGCGCGCGCGCTGCAGCAGGCCGGCATGCCGGTGAGCGATGGCAGCAGCATGCTGCGCACCGGCGCGACCAGTGCGGCCGGTGCGTACACGCTGCAGAGCACGCAGGCACAGGGCCGCTACGTGGTGCAGGTGCTGGAGCCGAACAGCCCGCTGCGGCTGGAAGTGCAGGCCAACCAGGCGCAGGTGCTGGCCGGTGGCAACGTGCAGCTGCAAGCACGCTTGCTGGAAGACGGTGCCACCACCGCGCAGATGGCCTCGCGCCGCGGCAGCCTGGGCGGTGAAGCCCTGCTGGTCGCACCGGATGGACGCAGCTGGCCGCAGCGGTTGCTGCGTACCACCGACGGCGCGCTGCGCGCGCAGGTGCGGATCCCGGCCGACGTCGGCACTGTGCAGGGGCTGTGGGAACTGCAGGTGTTCGCCCAGGCCGATGGCGTGTTGCGCGATGGCAAGGTGGCCTTCGCGGTGGCACGGCCGACCGCGCGCTTCAGCGGCCAAGCGGCACCGGATGCGGTCAACCGCCAGGTGGCGCTGCCGCTGCAGGTGGCTGCAGCGGGCCGCTACGAGGCGCGTGGCACGCTGTATGCCACTGCCCGCGATGGCCAGCTGAAGCCGGTTGCACAGGCGCACGCGGCGGCGTGGTTCGATGGCCCGGGCGCAGGCCAGCTGGTGCTGCCGTTCGGCCAGGCCGCATTGCCGGCTGGTTTTGGTGCGCCGTACGAGCTGCGCGACCTGCAGCTGCAGGACCAGAGCCGGATGGCACCGATCGAGTCGCGCGCGCTGGCGTTGAAGTTCTGAGCAAGGGTGCAGCGGGCCGGGTTCCGGCCTGCTGCACCGTTTTCTGTAGAGCCGAGCCTAGGCTCGGCTCTACAGTGGCATGTCGATTATCCCGCGTACGCGGTCAGCCGGCCTTCCTGCTCGCAGACGGTGATCGCGCCGCCGAACACCGCCGACAGCGGTTCGTTGCGCAGCAGCTCGGCGCGGGTGCCATCGGCCAGCACACGGCCATCGCGCAGCAGCACCACCCGCTCGATTTCGGGAATGATCTCTTCGATGTGGTGGGTCACCAGCACCAGGGTGATGCCCTGCTGCGCCAGCACCCGCATGGTCGCCACCAGTTGTTCGCGAGCGACCAGGTCCAGCCCGGTGGACGGTTCGTCCAGCAGCAGTGCCTGTGGCCGATTGACCAGCGCGCGGGCGATCAGCACGCGGCGGGTCTCGCCGGCCGACAGCTCGGCGTAGGCACGTTCACGCAAGGATAGCGCGCCGGTCATCGCCAGTGTCTCGCCGACGCGTGCACGCATGTCGGCGGTCACCTCGCGGAAGGCGGGCACCACGTAGCTGGCAAAGAAGCCGGACAGCACGGCCTGCTCCACGGTCAGACCCGGCATGTCGGCGAGGTTGCTGCTGAGGTCGCCGGTGACGATGCCCAGCTGCGAGCGCAGCCGGTCCACCTGCCAGCGGTTCTGGCCCAGCACCTTCACTGCCACCGAGCCGTCGCCCTGCGCCAGCGGGTACAGCTCGCGGGTGATCAGTTTGATGAAGGTCGACTTGCCGCAGCCGTTGGGGCCGAGCAGGGCGGTGTGCTGGCCCTGTGCAATGCGCAGGCTGAGCCCGTGCAGCACCTTCACCTGGCCGCGCACCACGGTGGCGCGGTCCAGTTCGATCAAGGGGGGCAGCTCCGCGATGGGCGGGGCCGCAGTCATGGTGCTGGCGCGTGGATCAAGGCTCGACAACTCAGGTCCCCAACTGTGAACGGTGCCACGGATGGCGATGCGAAGCACCGCCGCAGGGATGCAGTTTGCAACGCAAGCGCCCATGATGTCTGCCATCCCCGCGTCGATCCGGAGCGCTGCCATGCCTGATGCCCTGATGTCCCTGTTGACCGGTGGTGTGCTCGGCCTGGGCTGGTGGGCGATGCTGGCGGTGCTGCTGGTCTTCACCCAGATCACCATCTTCTCGGTGACCCTGTACCTGCATCGCAGCCAGGCCCATCGCGGGGTCGACTTCCACCCGGCGCTGGCCCATGTATTCCGCTTCTGGCTGTGGCTGACCACCTCGATGATCACCCGCGAATGGGTGGCCATCCACCGCAAGCACCACGCCAAGGTGGAGACCGAGGACGACCCGCACAGCCCGGTCACCCGTGGCATCGGCAAGGTGTTCTGGCATGGCGTGGAGCTGTACCGCGAAGCGCGCGGCCAGCGCGCGGACATCGAGCAGTACGGGCGCGGCACCCCGGATGATGCGATCGAGCGCCGCCTGTATACCCCGCATGCCACGCTGGGGCCGGTGCTGTTGTTCGCGATCAATACCGTGTTGTTTGGCCTGCCCGGCGTGGCCCTGTGGGCGGTCCAGATGGCGTGGATCCCGTTCTGGGCCGCCGGCGTGGTCAATGGCCTGGGCCACTGGTGGGGCTACCGCAACTACGAGTCCGCCGATACCTCCACCAATCTCACGCCGTGGGGGTTCTGGATCGGTGGCGAGGAGCTGCACAACAATCACCATGCCTTCCCCAGCTCGGCGCGCTTCGCGATGCGGCGCTGGGAGTTCGACATTGGCTGGAGCGCGATCCGCCTGCTGGAGGCGTTGCGCCTGGCCAAGGTGCTGCGGGTGGCGCCGGCCATGGACGTGCGCCCGAATATCGCCGTACCCGATGCTGAAACCCTGAAGGCGCTGCTGTCGCACCGCTTCCAGGCGATGACCGACTACCAGCGCAACGTGTTCATGCCGGCCCTGCGCGAGGAAGCGGCACAGGCCGGGGCCAAGCTGCGCCGCCTGCTGCCGCGCCGGCTGCGCCGTGGCCTGGTCAACGACGGTCGCTGGTTGAAGCCGGACAGTCGTGCCCAGCTCAGCGCATGGGTGGCACAACGGCCGCGCATCCGCACCCTGGTCGAGTACCGGGGGCGCCTGGCCGCGCTGCTGGAAGCGCGCGGCCACGATGCGGCCGAGCGCCTGCATCAGCTGCAGGCCTGGTGCCACGAGGCCGAGGAAAGTGGCATCGCCGCGCTGCAGGCCTACGCCGCCCGGTTGAAGGGCTACAGCCTGGTGGGCGCGTGAGGGCAAGGTACCGACTTCTGCTGGTGGCGCTGTTGCCGGGTGCGGCGCTGGCCCAGGTCACCGATACCGCCAGCTATCTGCAGCGGATGGACAGCGATGGCGACGGCCGGGTGAGTGAATCCGAGTACGTGCAGTGGATGCTGTATGCCTTCGACCGCATGGACCGCAATGGTGATGGCGTGCTGACGGCCGAGGAGCTGCCCGGTGGCAAGGGCAGGGCGATCAGCCGCGAGCAGCAGCGGCAGGTGATCGTGAAGCGCTTCCACACGCAGGATGCCAACGGTGATGGCGTCCTGGATGCCCGTGAACTGGCGGCGCCGCCACGCTGACTCTGCACCGTCGCCGGTGCCATGCCCGGCGGCTTCGCATGGCCCGGCGTAGAATCACCGCATGCCTGAACTGCCCGAAGTAGAAACCACCCGCCGCGGCCTGGCGCCGCACCTGCAGGGTCGTCGCGTGCATGGCGTGATCCTGCGCCGGGCCGATCTGCGCTGGCCGATTCCGCCGGAAGTGGCCGAGCTGCTGCCGGGCCAGCGCATCGAGGAGATCCGTCGCCGCGCCAAGTACCTGCTGCTGGACACCGCCGTCGGCAGCGCGGTGCTGCACCTGGGCATGTCCGGCAGCCTGCGCGTGCTGCCTGGCGATACCCCGCTGCGCGCCCACGACCACGTCGACATCAGCCTGGACAACGGCCGCCTGTTGCGCTTCAACGACCCGCGCCGCTTCGGTAGCCTGCTCTGGCAGCCGGCCGGCGAAGTCCACCCGCTGCTGCAGGGGCTGGGCCCGGAACCGCTGGACGATGCCTTCGACGGCGACTACCTGTTCGACCGCAGCCGGGGCCGCAGTGCGCCGGTGAAAACCTTCCTGATGGACCAGGCGGTGGTGGTGGGCGTGGGCAACATCTACGCCGCCGAAAGCCTGTTCAAGGCCGGCATCAGCCCGCTGCGCGAGGCCGGGAAGGTCTCGCGCGAGCGCTACCAGCGGCTGGCCGACGCGGTGAAGGCGATCCTCGGCTACGCCATCACCCGTGGTGGCACCACGCTGCGCGACTTCATCAGCCCGGATGGCGCGCCGGGCTACTTCGAGCAGGAGCTGCTGGTATACGGCCGCGATGGCCTGCCGTGCCCGAACTGTGGCCGCGCGCTGAAGCACGCCACCATCGGCCAGCGCGCCAGTGTCTGGTGCAGCCACTGCCAGCGCTGAGCCGGGCGGCCAGCGGCAGCTGAACGGGCAGGGGACGTCTCCGCTGCCCGTTAACGTTTGTCTGCCTATGATGGCCGACCTTCCCTCTGTGCCTGACGCGCCTGCATGCAACGACGCGACTTCATCCGCAATGCCTCCCTCGCCCTGGCTGCATTCGGCCTGCCGTCCCTGCCCGCGTGCGCGGCCAGCAGGAGCGGCCAGATGGGCCTGCGCCGCCTCGGCCAGCCGCAGCCGTTCGACTTCGCCACCCTGAAGGGCCAGGCGCGCGCGCTGGCGCAGGCGCCCTACAAGAGCCACAAGCGGGTGCTGCCGGGCCGCCTGGAAGGCCTGGACTGGGACCAGTACCAGTCGATCGGTTACCGCCAGGACCATGCGCTGTGGGCCGACCAGCCGGGCAAGTTCCAGGCCAAGTTCTTCCATCTGGGCCTGTACTTCCACTCGCCGGTGCGCATGTTCGACGTGGTCGATGGCAAGGCGCAGGAGCTGGCCTATGATGGCGCGGCGTTCAACTACGGCAAGAGCGGGATCAAGGACGGCGAGCTGCCGGCCGATCTGGGCTTCGCCGGGTTCCGCCTGAACACGCGCAAGGACACCGACCGCGACTTCGCCGCCTTCCTCGGCGCCAGCTACTTCCGCGCCGTTGGCAAGGAGGGCCAGTACGGTCAGTCGGCGCGTGGCCTGGCGATCGACACCGGCATGGGCAAGCCGGAGGAATTCCCGGACTTCATCGCCTACTACCTGGAACAGCCGTCGGCCGATTCGGAAACGATCGTGGTCTACGGCCTGCTGGATTCGCCCAGCGTTGCCGGCGCCTATCGCTTCGCGATCACCAACGGCGACGTGCTGCTGATGGACATCGACAGTGCGCTGTACCCGCGCAAGGCGATCGAGCGGTTGGGCATCGCCCCGTGCACCAGCATGTACCAGGTGGGCGAGAACGACCGCCGCATGGCGTGGGACTGGCGCCCGGAGATCCACGACACCGACGGCCTGTCGCTGTGGACCGGTGCCGGCGAATGGATCTGGCGGCCGCTGCTGAACCCGCGCAACCTGCGCTTCAACATGTTCGTCGATCGCAATCCGCGCGGTTTCGGCCTGCTGCAGCGCGACCGCAACTTCGACCACTACCAGGATGATGGCGTGTTCTACGAGAAGCGCCCGTGCCTGTGGGTGGAGCCGAAGGGCGAGTGGGGCGAGGGCTCGGTGCAGCTGGTGGAGATTCCCACCGTGGACGAGACCTTCGACAACATCGTGGCGTTCTGGAACCCGAAGGAAAAGCCGCAGCCGGGCCAGGAGCTGCTGGTCGGCTATCGCCTGTACTGGGGCGCCGAACCGCCGGCACGGCCGCCGCTGGCGCACTGCGTGGCCAGCCGCACCGGCCTGGGCGGCGTGGTCGGCAAGAAGCGCGAGTACTTCAGCTGGCGCTTTGCGGTGGACTTCGAAGGCGGCGAACTGGCCAAGCTGATCGACAAGGGCGAGGTCGAGGCGGTGGTGGAAGCCAGCCGTGGCCGGGTCGAGATCGTGTCGGCGCGCCCGCTGCGCGAGATCAACGGCTACCGCGCGATGTTCGACCTGGTGCCGCCGGAAGGCAGCACCGAGCAGATCGACATCCGCCTGTTCCTGCGCAGTGGCGGCAAGACCCTCACCGAGACCTGGCTGTACCAGTACACCCCGCCGCCGGCGGGCGCGCCGGAGCGCACGCTGTACTGAATGGATGCGGCTCGGTGCCGGCCACACGCCGGCACCGTTGCTTCAAGGCTTGCTGTCGGTGGCGTGCGACTGGGTCGGCACACCCACTTCCACCGTGCCCCGGCGGATCTTCATCCAGGTTTCGTCCTGCCAGCGCTCGTACTGCTTCGGATCCCAGTACTTGGGGTCGTACAGACGGTCGGCCTTGATGGTGCGGGAGATTCCGCCGTCCATGTATACGATGTCGACGTTGTTGGACATCGAGCCGACGCGGCTGCCGGTCATCTCGCGGCGCCCCTTTCTGAGCACTTCGGCCATGCGTGGGCGCGCGACCTCGTCGCCATACTCGGCGCGCAGCGCGCTTGCCTGCGCACGCGCCGCATCATGCTGCTCCAGCGGCAGCGTGGCCCAGTACTCGTTGCGCAGCTCGACGAACAACGGATAGCCACGTTCGGCGGCCACCTCCATCCAGGCATAAGCCATGACCGGATTGCGCGGCTGCTCTACCCCGTACCAGTACATCTCGCCGAGGTAGCCCTGGGCAGGCTTGTCCGCGTACCGCGCGGCCAGCCGGAAGTTGTCCATCGCGCCGTTGACATCGTTGCGACGCAGCGCGTTGACGCCCCATTGCCGGTACATCATGTCCGGGTGGCTGTCCATGAAACCGGCGCCGATCACCGCCGCATCGTCTTCACCGGACGGGCGTTCGGCCGCGATGACCAGCGGAGGCAGCAGGAGCAGCAGCGGCAGCAGCAGGAGGGCGGAACGCATGTCGGACTTCCAGTTCGGCAGCAGGAGTGCCGCAGCCTAGGCGCGACAGCGCTTGCTTGTAAACCGCTGGAGGTCATGGCGCACCGGCGCGCCTGCTACAACGGCAGCGGGGCCTGCGCCGGATCGATACGCCCTTCACCGCGGGTGATCTTCTTGAACTCGGCGCGACTGACCGACACGTAGCGGTCGTTGCCGCCGATCTCCACCTGCGGGCCGTCCTGTACCGCGTGGCCATGCTCGTCCACGCGCACGGTCATCGTCGCCTTCTTGCCGCTGTGGCAGATGGTCTTGATCTCCTGCATCTCGTCGGCCCAGGCCAGCAGGTACTGGCTGCCTTCGAACAGCTCGCCGCGGAAGTCGGTGCGCAGGCCGTAGCACAGCACCGGAATGCGCAGCTGGTCGACCACCTCGCTGAGCTGCCAGACCTGGGCGCGGGTCAGGAACTGCGCCTCGTCCACCAGCACACAGCCCATCGGCCCGTT
This sequence comes from Stenotrophomonas sp. AS012628, assembly GCF_010608305.1. Taxonomy (NCBI): domain Bacteria; kingdom Pseudomonadati; phylum Pseudomonadota; class Gammaproteobacteria; order Lysobacterales; family Lysobacteraceae; genus Stenotrophomonas; species Stenotrophomonas sp. AS012628. The sequence goes on from NZ_VMBJ01000059.1 coordinate 13,257, forward strand.
CGTCGCCAGGTCCTGCTCGACCCAGCGTTGCAGGTCGGTGTCACGATCGAAGGCCATGCCCTCGGCGCGCAGGCCGATCCGCGAGGCGACCACGCCGGCGCCGGCACGATCGTCCAGGCGCGGGGTCAGGATCGCCACCCGCATGCCGCGCTCGCGGTAGTTGTGAGCGCTCTGCAGCAGGGTGGTGGTCTTGCCGGCGTTCATCGCCGAATAGTAGAAATAGAGCTTGGCCATCGGCTGATTGTACGCCGCTGCCCCGACGCGTCGACGCCGTTCAGCATCCCCACCGGCCGGCGGCTGTGGCCGTCACCCGGGCCCGCTACAATCCCTCTCCAATGCACGGTCTCAATCCCCCCCAAGCCGCCGCCGTCCTCCATATCGAAGGTCCGTTGCTGGTGCTCGCCGGCGCGGGCAGCGGCAAGACGCGCGTGATCGTGGAAAAGATCGCCCACCTGATCGGCTGTGGCCGCTATCCGGCGCGCCGCATCGCGGCGATCACCTTCACCAACAAGTCGGCCAAGGAAATGCGCGAGCGTGTGGCCAAGCGCCTGCGCGAGCAGGATGCCGACGAGGTGACGATCTGCACCTTCCATGCGCTGGGCCTGAAGTTCCTGCAGATCGAACACGCCGCCGTGGGCCTGAAGCGTGGATTCTCGATCTTCGATGCCGACGATGCCGCTGCGCAGATCAAGGACCTGATGTACGGGGCCAAGCCCGACGACATCGAGGACATGAAGAACCTGGTGTCGCGCGCCAAGAACGCCGGCCTGTCGCCCGAACAGGCGATGGCCGCCGCGCGCAGCAACCGCGAGAAAGAAGCGGCCAGTGTCTACGAGCGTTACCAGCTGCGCCTGACGGCGTTCAACGCGGTGGACTTCGATGACCTGATCCGTTTGCCGGTGCAGATCCTGGAGGAAAATCCGGAGATCGCGCTGGCCTGGCGTGAGCGCATCGGCTACCTGCTGGTGGACGAATGCCAGGACACCAACGACGCGCAGTACCGCCTGCTCAAGCAGCTGGCCGGTGACAAGGGCAACTTCACCTGCGTGGGCGATGACGATCAGTCGATCTACGCCTGGCGTGGTGCCAACCCGGAAAACCTGCAGCAGATGGGGCGTGACTACCCCGCGCTGGAAATCATCAAGCTGGAGCAGAACTACCGCTGCTCCAACCGCGTGCTGCGCGCCGCCAACGCGCTGATCGCCAACAATCCGCATGAGCACCTGAAGAAGCTGTGGAGCGACCAGGCCGACGGCGAACGCATCCGCGTGTGGGAATGCCGCAACAGCGAACACGAAGCGGAAAAGGTCGCCGCCGAAATCGCCTTCGTGGCGCAGTCGCGCAACGTGCCGTGGAGTGATTTCTGCATCCTGTTCCGTGGCAACTTCCAGTCGCGCCCGCTGGAAAAGGCGATGCAGCTGCTGCGCATTCCCTACCACCTGACCGGCGGCACCATGTTCCTGGAACGCCAGGAAGTGAAGGACACGCTGGCCTGGCTGCGCCTGCTGGTGAACCCGGACGACGACACCGCGTTCATGCGGGCGGTGCAGTCGCCCAAGCGCGATGTGGGTGCCGGTACGCTGGCCAGGCTGGCCGAGCTGGCGCAGGAAAAGGACATGCCGATGGCGCATGTGGCCGAGACCATCGGCGCCCTGCAGCAGTTGCCGCCGCGCGCGGCCAACAGCCTGGCGCGCTTCACCGACATCCTGCGCGACCTGCGGGCGCAGATGCGCCAGGTGACGTCCGGCGACATGATCCGCAAGGTGGCCAAGGAATCGGGGTTGCTGAGCGAGCTGCGCCAGCAGGCCAAGGAAGAGGCCAGCTACCAGCGCCGGGCGAACAACATCGAGGAACTGGCGCAGTGGTTCGAGGGCGGCCCGCGCGGTGCCACCGCCGCCGACCTGGCCGGCCAGCTGGCGCTGCTGTCGCGCAGCGACAAGGACGAGGGCGGCAACCAGGTCCGCATGATGACCCTGCATGCGTCCAAGGGCCTGGAATTCCCCTATGTCTTCATCGTCGGCTGCGAGGACGGCGTGCTGCCGCACCAGGTCAGCCTGGACGAAGGCAACCTGCAGGAAGAACGCCGCCTGCTGTACGTGGGCATCACCCGCGCCAAGATCCAGCTGTGGATGAGTTACAGCAAACTGACCCGCAAGTTCGGCGAGCATGTGCGCTTGAAGCCGAGCCGGTTCTTCGAGGAGATTCCGGCCGAGGAAATCCAGCGCGATGGTGCCGATCCGGTGGCCGATGCGGCGCGCAAGAAGGAACGGGCGAGCGCGGGGTTGGCGGCGATTGAGGCGCTGTTCGACTAGGGCGCTCCAACGGCGCCGCCCCTCCGTGGTGGAGCGCGCGTTGGTTCCGTAGTGTGGCCGGTCGGGGTGGGTTCGCGGGGGACGCCGTGAACCCGTCCTTGGGGGCTTAGCCGCGCCATCCATGGCGCGGATACCCCCGCGAACCCACCCCGACCGGCCTCTGACAGATTCCGGGCGCTTCCTTCCACGGCAATGCAGAGGAAATCAAAAGCAACAGCCGGGGGTTGAGGCAGAATCGGGGTTTCGGCTGGAGGTCTGCCTGTGCAACCGATCGAGAGTGAGCGCCTGCGGCTGCGGGCCATTGAACCGGACCGTGATGCGGCACCGATGCTGGCCCTGCTCAACGATCCGGGCTTCGTGCGTTTCATCGGTGACCGCAACGTGCGCGACGAAGAACAGGCACGCGAGTACATTGCGCTGCGGGTGCTGCACAGCTATGCGTTGAATGGCTTCGGCATGTATGCCATCGAGCGGTTGTCCGATGGTGCCTGGCTGGGCAACGCCGGGCTGGTGCGGCGGGATGGCCTGCCGGGGCCGGACATCGGCTATGCGGTGCTGTCGGAATTCGCCGGGCAGGGCTATGCCGGTGAGGCGGCACGCGCGGTGTTCGCGCATGCGCGTGGAGCGCTGGGCCTGCACGATCTGTATGGCATCACCGATCTGGACAACGTGGTGTCCGGGAAGATCCTGCAGGGCCTGGGTATGCAGACGCGCGGGGTGATCCAGTTACCGGGCGTGGACAGCCCGAGCCGGTTGTATGCAACGCCCGGTGCGGCGCAGGTCTGACCCTTGATGTTGGTAGGTGCCGGCCGCTGGCCGGCACAGTAGCGGCTGATGGTAGGTGCCGACCGTTGGTCGGCACTATTCAGATGCAGTGCCGACCAACGGTCGGCACCCACCCCCTCAACCGCGCAGTTCGGCCAACTGTGCCTGCAGCTCGGCCACCGCCGCTTCCAGCTGGGCGACGCGCTCGGCCAATCCCGGGTCGGCCGCATCGCTGCTGCCACCGCCGCTGCTGGCGTACTTCGCCGCCAGCGCCGCGCCGTCCACTTCGCCGCACAGCAGGTGCATGTAGCGGTCTTCGCGCTGGCCGCTGGCGCGCGGCAGCACCACCAGCAGCGCGCGCTGCTGCAGGCGATCGATGGCGTGGCGGGCCTCGTCGGTGTCGGCGAAGCGGTGCAGGCGTTCGCTGCGCGTGACCAGCTCGCCCAGCGTCTGCGGCCCACGCAGCAGCAGCAGCGCCAGCAACACGGTCTGCTGCCGGGTCAGGTCCAGCGCGGCCTGCAGGCGGTGCTCATAGCGGTCCGCGCGCGAGGAGAAGTGCTGGCGGGCCAGGCCCAGCGCCTCCAGCTGGCGCAGCGCATGTTGCACGCTGCCGGCATCGACGTTCATCACCGGCTCGCGGGCGGTCTTCTGGTTGGCGGCCGATTGGGCGGCATTGACGGTCAGCGGATAGGTGTCCGGGGTGGTCGCCTCCTTCTCCACCAGGCAGCCCAGCAGGCGGGCCTGCACGGCGTCGAGCAGGGGGACGTCGGGGGTCTGGGTGGAATCGGTCATGGCGGCCTCCGGAAGGGCAACGGGTCAACCGCCAAGCATAGCCGTCCCGGGACCGCCTTTGCCGGTAAAATGCGCCGGTATATCTGATTGCCGGTGAATGCATGCGTCGTCCCGTTTCCCTGTCCCTGACCCTGCTCGCCACTGCGGCGCTGGGCCTGTCTGCCTGCAAGCGCGTGGATGCGCCTGCCGCTGAAGCCGCTGCACCGGAGGCCCCGGCCGCCGCTGCCAAGGCGGACGGCGCGCTCGATCCCACTGCCAATGACAACCTCAATGCAGTGCTGTGGATGCAGCGCGCGCAGGAGTACAAGGCGATCACCGAGCAGACCTACCGTGCCGCCGCCGACCACCTGGACGCCGCGCTGAAGGAAGCCCACTGGGATGCGCTGGTGCCGGAAGAACGCGGCAACGAGGCCAAGGGCCTGAAGCCGGCCGTGGTGCTGGACGTGGACGAGACCGTGCTGGACAACTCGCCCTACCAGGCGCGCCTAGTGCGCGACGGCAAGGAATACGATGAGTTGAGCTGGGACCAGTGGGTGGCCGAAAAGAAGGCCAAGGCCATCCCGGGCGTGGTCGATTTCGCCAAGGCCGCCAACGCCAAGGGCGTGACCCTGCTGTACATCTCCAACCGCGCCGTGCACCTGAAGGACGCGACCCTGGCCAACCTGCGCGAGCAGGGCCTGCCGGTGGCCGATGACAGCGTGTTCCTGGGCCTGGGCACCGTGGTCGAGGGCTGCGAGCAGGCTGGCAGCGAGAAGAACTGCCGCCGCCGCCTGGCCGGGCAGAAGTACCGCGTGCTGATGCAGTTCGGCGACCAGCTGGGCGATTTCGTCGAAGTGACCGCCAACACCAACGACGGCCGTGACGCGCTGCTGCAGCAGTACCACGACTGGTTCGGCGAGCGCTGGTGGATGCTGCCGAACCCGACCTACGGCGGCTTCGAGCCGGCGCAGTTCAACAACGACTACAGCCAGTCGCGCCAGGCCCGCCACGACGCCAAGCGCGCAGCCCTGGACTACGCACCATGAGCCGCGCGCCGCTGCCGCTGCGCGACGACGAGCGCCTGATCTTCGCGCTGGACGTGCCTGACCGCGTGCAGGCGCTGGAGTGGGTCGACCGCCTCGGCGACAGCGTGGCGTTCTACAAGATCGGCATGGAACTGCTCGCCTCCGGCGAGTACTTCCAGGTGCTGGACGAGCTGGCCCGCCGCGACAAGCGCGTGTTCGTCGACCTGAAGTTCTTCGACATCCCGGCCACCGCCGCGGCGGTGATCAAGCGCCTGTCGCAGTGGCCGGTCAGCTACGCCACCATCCATGGCTGGCACCCGGCCATGATGGAGGCCTGCGCCGCCGCCAACAGCGGCGACATGCGCCTGCTGGCGGTGACCGTGCTGACCTCGATGGGCCGCCCGGACCTGGCGCAGATGGGCATCGACCGTGAGCCGGTGGACGTGGTGGTCGAGCGCGCGCTGGCCGCGCAGGCGGCCGGCATCGATGGCGTGATCGCCTCGGGCCAGGAAGCCGGCCCCATCCGTGCCGCTACCGGCGCCGGGTTCTCGATCGTCTGCCCGGGCATCCGCCCCGGTGGCCCGGTCGGCGATGACCAGAAGCGTACCGTTGGCGTGGCCCAGGCCTTTGCCGATGGCGCCGATGCCATCGTGGTCGGTCGCCCGATCCGCCTGGCCGCCGATCCGCAGGCTGCGGCCCGGGCCATCCAGCAGGAAATCACCTCGGCGCTGGCTGCGCGCTGAGATTCCGCTGCGCAGGCTGCAGGCCCGAACGCCATCCCGACCCGCGCGGGATGGCGTTTTTGCATCCGTCCACCAGCGATTGTGCCCGAATCGCCGCAAAACCTGCCGTAGATTTCATGGCCTCCATGCCAAGCATCAGGTTGATCAATAAAATCAATAATTTATGCATAACTACGTGAAGTGTTGCCTTAACTTGAGCGGCAGCGTAGGATCGCCGCCATCCGGTCCTCGGACCGGACATGTGCCACAACACTGTCCACCGGCCCCGCGCCGGCTTGAAGAGCCTGTGATCCCCGTGATCCCGGCTCTTTTTTTATTCCGGTCAGTGACTTGCACAAGCAACAGCGGAAACCGTGACGTCCCGGCTTGCCGCTGTCACGTCGCAGGCCGCAAGATGCGGACCGGTCCGGGGAGTCCGAGTGCATGAGCGTGGCAGTGCGAGGAAGGTCTGCGCGTGGATGGGGGCTGGCAGCCATGCTGCTGCTGGCGGTGGCCGCGTGTCGTGAATCGGCCAACGATCCGGCCAGGCCGGCGGCCGAACCGGTTGCGGCGGTGCAGGCGATGGCCCTGCGCCTGGCCGAAGACGATCTGGTCGGCTATGCAAAGCTGTCGGTACCGCCGAGCCAGTACCAGCGCCTGCAGCAGGCTTGGGCCGAGGGCCGCAGCCAGTGGCCGCTGACCGAGCTGCCGCTGGGTGACCAGCTGCTGCCGATGCTGGCCGCGCTGCGCGCGCCCAATGCCAGCGCCGAACTGCAACGCAGCTTCGACCGCCAGCTGGCAGGCCAGGCCGGCGCCGTGCGCCAGGCCGCGCAGTCGATGGGCAACTTCGGTGTGCAGTACCTGCGCCATCAGAAGGGCTACACACCGGGCCAGCAGGCGCATTACATCGCCCTCGTCGAAACCCTCGCCAGCTGGGCGCAGGGGGCACCGATCAGTGACCGCGCCCGCGCGCGCAGCACCATCGCCGCGCTGGTCGGCGCAGCCAGCAAGGTCGGCTTCGAGGATGAGGCCGGCATGCAGGCCGCAGGCATGGAAGGCAGCCTGCAGCAGCTCGCGCCGTTCATCCACACCCTCAAGGCGGTGCTGGGCAGCTACGGGCTGGGCGTGGACGATGCGCTGCGCAGCGTGCGCGGTGAGCTGCTCTCGGTGGAGGGTGACAATGCGCTGGTACGCCTGCACTACGACCTGGCTGGCCGCGAAATGACCCTGCAGCTGCCGCTGAGCCGTCGCGAGGGCCACTGGTACCTGACCCGCACCCTGGCCGACACCGACGCGTTGCTGCGCAAGGCCGATGCGGCCCGCGCTGCGGCGGCCCCCGCCCCGGTTGAAGCCCCCGCCGAGGGTGGGGAAGCGGCAACGCCGCCGCCTAAGCCATAATGGCGCCGATGTCGAAACAGAACCCGCTGCCGTTCCCCGGCGAAGAATCCCAGTCGACGCCCGCCGATACGGTGCCGGCGTCCCCCTCGACCGGTACCGGCCCGAACCCGGTACCGCCACCCGCGCACGCGCGTCCGGCCGGCCGCCGCCCGTTGTGGGCTCGCCTGCTGGGCCGCCTGGTCGAGCCGTGGCTGTCGCTGAAGATCGAGCCGGAAGACCCGGGCCAGTACAACGATGGCCGCCCGGTCATGTACGTGCTGGAAGACTACGGCCTGTCCAACGCGCTGATCCTGGACAAGGCCTGCCGCCAGGCTGGGCTGCCGTCGCCGCTGGTGCCGCTGGCCGGTGATCCGACCGGCCGCAAGCGCGCCTACCTGGCGCTGTCGCGGCGCAGCTCCAGCAACTCGCTGATCCCCGAGCAGCGCGGCGCCAAGACCCATTCCGATTCGCTGGCCAAGGTGTTGCAGGCCCATCGCGTGCGCGATGACCTGGACGTGCATCTGGTGCCGGTGTCGATCTTCGTCGGCCGCGCGCCGGACAAGCAGAGCGGCTGGTTCGCGGTGCTGTTCTCGGAAAACTGGGCGCTGGTGGGCCGCTTCCGCCGCCTGCTGGCGGTGCTGCTCAACGGCCGCAGTACCATCGTCCGCTTCGCCCCGCCGATCTCGCTGCGCAGCACCGTGGACGAAGGCCTGGAGCCGGAGCGCACGGTACGCAAGCTGCAGCGCGTGCTGCGTACGCACTTCCGCCGCATCCGTGAATCGGTGATCGGCCCTGACCTGTCGACCCGCCGCCTGCTGGTGGACCAGGTGCTGGCGGCCGAACCGGTGCGCGAAGCGATCGCCGCGCAGGCCAAGCGCGACAACTCGAAGCCGGCCGACGCCTGGAAGAAGGCGCATGCCTACGCCTGGGAAATCGCCGCGGACTACTCCAGCCCGGTGGTGCGCTCGGCCAGCTTCATGCTCAGCCACGTGTGGAACCGCATCTATGCGGGCGTGCTGGTGCACCACCTGGACAAGTTCAAGGCCGCCGCGCCGGGCCACGAAGTGGTGTACGTGCCCAGCCACCGCAGCCACATGGACTACCTGCTGCTGTCCTACCTGCTGTACGACCGTGGCATCGTGCCGCCGCACATCGTGGCCGGCATCAACCTGAACCTGCCGGTGGTCGGCACCCTGCTGCGCAAGGGCGGTGCGTTCTTCATCCGCCGCTCGATCCGCGGCAACGCGCTGTACTCGGCCGTGCTCAGTGAGTACGTCGCGCAGCTGGTGGCCGGCGGCTACTCGCTGGAGTACTTCGTCGAAGGCGGCCGCTCGCGTACCGGCCGCCTGCTGCAGCCCAAGGGCGGCATGATCTCGATGACGCTGCGTGCGTTCCTGCGCCAGCCGCGCAAGCCGGTGCTGTTCCAGCCCATCTACATCGGCTACGAGAAGCTGATGGAGGGCGGCAGCTACCTGGACGAACTGTCCGGCCGGCCGAAGGAGAAGGAATCGATCTGGTCGCTGCTGTGGGGCATCCCCAAGGTGCTCAAGCAGAACTACGGCCAGGTGGTGGTGAACTTCGGCGAGCCGATCGCGCTGAACGACGTGCTGGCCGAGAAGGCCCCGGAGTGGAAGGGCGAGGCGGTGTCCGAGGACGAGAAGCCGGCGTGGCTGTCGACCACGGTGGATACGCTGGCCGAACGCATCCAGGTGCGCATCAACGGCGCCGCCGACGTCAACCCGATCAACCTGCTGGCGCTGGCCCTGCTGTCCACGCCGAAGCACGCGATGGGTGAGGCCGACCTGATCGCGCAGATCGAGCTGTGCAAGACGCTGCTGGTCGAGATGCCGTATTCGGACCGGGTGACGGTGACCCCGCATTCGCCGGAGCGGATCATCGCCCATGCCGAGGAAATCAACGTCCTCACCCGCGTCAAGCACCCCCTGGGCGATGTGCTCAGCGTCAGCGGCGATACCGCGGTGCTGCTGAGCTACTTCCGCAACAACGTGCTGCACCTGTTCACCGCCTCGTCGTGGGTGGCCTGCTGCTTCCAGAACAACCGCCGCATGAGCCGCACCGGCCTGGTCCAGCTGGGCCGCACGGTGTACCCGTTCCTGCAGGCCGAACTGTTCCTGCCGTGGAGCGAGGACGAGTTCGCCCAGCGCATCGACCAGACCATCGACGTGTTCGTGCGCGAGGGCCTGCTGCAGAACGTCAACGATGACGACGGTGGAATCCTGGCGCGCAACACCGGGCAGACCGACGAGGTGTTCCGCCTGCGTGCGATTGGCCATTCACTGCAGCAGGCATTCGAGCGCTACTACATCGCCATTTCGGTGCTGGTGAAGAACGGCCCGGGCGTGCTGGGTGCGGCCGAGCTGGAAAGCCTGTGCCAGCAGGCGGCGCAGCGTCTGAGCCTGCTCTATGCACCGGCCGCGCCGGAGTTCTTCGACCGCACCCTGTTCCGTGGCTTCATCCAGAAGCTGCGCGAGCTGCGCCTGGTGTGGCCGGACGAGAACAGCAAGCTGCTGTTCGACGAGCGCCTGGATGCCTGGGCCAAGGACGCCAAGTTCATCCTCGGCCGCGAGCTGCGCCACACCATCGAACGGGTCAGCCCGGAAGCGGCACGCCCGGACGAGCCGGCGCCGCAGGATTGAAGGTAGCGCCGGGCATGGCCATGCCCGGCGAACGGCATGCCAACCAAGGTTGGCATCTACCAGGGGCGAAGCAGTAGATCCACGCCATGCGTGGATGGGCCACCGCTCAGGCCGGCTCGTCGGGAATCTGCAGGCTTTCCAGTCTGGCGATGCAGTCCTTCAACTGCAGCTTGCGCCGCTTCAGGCGCTTGGCTTCCAGTTCGTCCTCGCCATTGGCGGCCATGCGGGTGATCTGTTCATCCAGCAGGCGGTGCTCGGCGCGCAGGGCGGCGAGGTGCTCGACGATCTCGGCGGGGCTGTAAGTGTCCACAGCCTCCGAGCATACACAGCGATGATGACTGCCGGGAGAGGGGAATCCCGCCCCCCGGCCGTGGCCGCTCCGAGCCGTTAGAATGGAACCCATGAGTGCCGTGATTTCCCTTCCCGATCCCCTGCCGCGTTCCCAGCCGCGCGCCGCCCGCGATCCGCGCGTGGCCGAGCGCGAGCAGCACAAGCTGGCCAAGCGCCTGCGCCGCCAGGTCGGTGAGGCGATTGCCGACTTCGGCATGATCGAGGCCGGCGACAAGGTCATGGTCTGCCTGTCCGGCGGCAAGGACAGCTACACCCTGCTGGACGTGCTGCTGCAGCTGCAGAAGAAGGCGCCGGTGCCGTTCGAGCTGGTGGCGGTGAACCTGGACCAGAAGCAGCCGGACTTCCCCGAGCACGTGCTGCCGGAGTACCTGGCAGGGCTGGGCGTGCCGTACCACATCATCGAACAGGACACCTATTCGGTGGTCAGCCGGGTCATTCCGGAAGGCAAGACGATGTGCTCGCTGTGCTCGCGGCTGCGTCGTGGTGCGCTGTACAACTACGCCGAAAGCCATGGCTTCACCAAGATCGCGCTGGGCCACCACCGCGACGATATGGTGGCCACGTTCTTCATGAACCTGTTCCACCACGCCAAGCTGTCGGGCATGCCGCCGAAGCTGCGCAGCGACGACGGCAAGCATGTGGTGATCCGGCCGCTGGCCTACGTGCGCGAGAGTGACATCGTCGAGTACGCGCAGGCGCGCCAGTTCCCGATCATTCCCTGCAACCTGTGTGGCAGCCAGGAGAACCTGCAGCGCCGCCAGGTCGGCCTGATGCTGAAGCAGTGGGAGAAGGACCACCCGGGCCGCATCGAGCAGATCGCGCGCGCCATGAGTGAAGTCCGGCCCTCGCAGCTGGCTGACACCACCCTGTTCGATTTCATGGCGCTGGGCCGTCGCGACGACGCGCCGCTGCCCAACGCCCATGCCTGGCTGGCCGGTTCCCCGGCCGACGCCGACGCAGATCCCGAGACGCCCGCCGTTTAAGGTCGGCCGCCCTTCCTCTTTGCCATCCGGAATTCCATGTTCTTTCGCAACCTGACGTTCTTCCGTTTCCCGACCACCACCGATTTTTCCGAAGTCGACACCCTGCTGCCGCACGCCCTGCTGAAGCCGGTCGGCGCGCTGGAAATGAACTCGCGCGGTTTCATCTCGCCGTTCGGCCGCGAGGAGAAGGAACTGCTTTCCCACCGCATCGCCGAACACCTGTGGCTGACCGTGGGCGGCGAGGACAAGATCCTGCCGGCGGCGGTGGTCAACGACCTGCTCGAGCGCAAGCTGGAGGAGATCGAGGAGAAGGAAGGCCGCCGCCCGGGTGGCCGCGAGCGCAAGCGCATGAAGGACGACCTGCTGCATGAACTGCTGCCGCGCGCCTTCGTGAAGTCCTCGCGCAACGACGCCTTCATCGACCTGCAGCACGGCTACGTGGCAGTGGACACCTCCAGCCGCAAGACCGGCGAATACTTCATGTCCGACATCCGCGGCCTGCTCGGCAGCTTCCCGGCGATGCCGCTGAACGCCGAAGTCGCGCCGCGCTCGATCCTGACCGGCTGGATCGCCGGCGAGCCGCTGCCGACCGGGCTGAGCCTGGGCGAAGAGTGCGAGATGAAGGACCCGGTGGAAGGTGGCGCGGTAGTCAAGTGCCAGCACCAGGAGCTGCGCTGCGACGAGATCGACAAGCACCTGGACGCCGGCAAGCAGGTGACCAAGCTGGCGCTGATCTTCGAGGACAACCTGTCCTTCGTGATCGGCGACGACCTGATCGTGCGCAAGCTGAAGTTCCTCGACGGTGCCCTGGACCAGCTGGAGCATGCCGACGAAGATGGCCGCCGCGCGGAGTTCGACGCCCGCTTCGCCCTGCAGAGCGCCGAGATCCGCCGCCTGTTCCTGTTGCTGGAAGAAGCCTTCAAGCTCAGCAAGGCTGACTGAACAGGCAGCCCGACGGCCGCCGGTCATCCGGCGGCCCGAAGCAGCGCTATGCTGGGTGCATGAGCCGTCTGTTGCGCCGCCTGATCAGCCCGACCCCGCCCGCCACCGTACAGCGCGACACCGTTCGCCTGCGCCTGGAGGATGCCGAGATCGAGGTACTGCGCGTGCGTGATCCGCGTGCACGGCGCATCAAGCTGAGCGTGGACGAGCGCGGCGCGCGCCTGACCCTGCCGCCGCGGGCAAGCCTGGCGATGGGCGAACGCTTCCTGGAACAGCACCGCGACTGGCTTGCACTGCAGCTGCGCCAGTACCAGGGCCAGGGCCTGCCGGCGCCGCTGCAGCCCGGCGAAGACGGCGTGCTGCCCCTGCGCGGCGAACTGCTGCCACTGCGCTGGCAGGAAGGCCGCTATGCGCGCCTGGAGATCGACGCGCACGGCGCCTGCGTGCAGTGGCCCACCCGTGGTGGTGACGCCACCCTGCGCCGTCTGCTGCGCGAGTTCTACGAAGCCCAGACCCGCGCCGACGTCGGGCGCTGGCTGCCGAAGTACCTGCCCACCCTGCCGCGCGCACCCAGCCGCCTGCGGCTGAAGGTGATGTCCTCGCAATGGGGCTCACTGGCCCCCGACGGCAGCATGGCACTGGACCTGGCCTTGGTGCTGGGCCGCTCGGAAGCGTTCGAATACGTGCTGGTGCATGAACTCTGCCACCTGATCCAGCCCAACCACTCGCCCGCGTTCTGGCACGAAGTGGAACAACGCTTCCCCGCCTGGCGCGAGCAGCGCGACTACTTCCAGCTGGAAGGGCGACGCCTGAAGGCCATGCTTCGCCAGCTTCTGTAACTGTAGAGCCGAGCCCACGCTCGGCTGCCGTTGAATGCAGCCGAGCGTGGGCTCGGCTCTACAGAAGCGCGCGACCCGCTCCTGCTCTTCCTTCTTTCTTCCGTGGTGGGCACACCGGAAACTGTCGAAGGACGGGATGGGTGGGATTGCGGGGGTGTCCGCGGCATGGATGCCGCGGC
>NZ_VMBJ01000006.1:0-129875 GCF_010608305.1 Stenotrophomonas sp. AS012628
GCAGCCGAGCATGGGCTCGGCTCTACAGGATCAACCCTGCCCGGCCAGCGCGCGCAGGGTAATGCCGACGATGTAGGCCAGGTACGTGCCGGTCGCATAGCCCATCGTGCCCAGCAGCACGCCCACCGGCGCCAGCGCCGGATGGAACGCGGCCGCCACTACCGGCGCCGAGGCCGGGCCACCGATGTTCGATTGCGAACCGATCGCGAAATAGAAGAACGGCACCTTCAGCAGCTTGCCCAGGCACCACAGCAGCACGATGTGCACGGCAATCCAGATCAGGCCGAGCAGGAACAGCCACGGGCGATCCAGCAGCGCCAGCAGATCCATCTGCATGCCGATGCAGGCGATCAGGAAATACAGCAGCAGCGAGCCCAGCCGCGAGGCGCCCGCCCCTTCCAGGGTACGTGCACGGGTGAAGCTCAGGCTCAGGCCCAGCGAGGTCGACAGCACCACCACCCACACGAACGGCGCATCCAGGCTGAACTGCGAAGCCCAGCTGACGTTGGCCTTGAACCACGCCGCCAGCGGCGCGCCGATGGCGTGCGACAGGCCCACGCCACCGAAGGCCACCGCCACGATCAGCATCAGGTCGGTAAGGCTGGGAATGCGCTCGTGCTCGGCCTGGAAGCGCGCGATGCGCTCCTTCAGTTCATCGATGGCCGACGTATCGGCGCCGCTGCGTGCATCAATCTTCGCGGCGCGCCCGGCCAGGAAGATCAGTGCCGCCATCCATACATAACCCACGCCGACATCGACCACCGCGAACTGGCCGAAGGTGGTCGCGTTGACGTCGAACACTTCACGCATGGCCAGCATGTTGGCGCCGCCACCGATCCAGCTGCCCGCCAACGCGGCCATGCCGGCCCAGGTGTCACCGGCCACGGTTTCCGGATGCACCGCGCGCATCAGCAGGAAGGCCACCACCGCGCCGAGCATGATGCTGGCCGACGCGCCCAGGTACATCAGCACCAGCTTCGGGCCCAGCCGCAGGATGCCCTTGATGTCCACCGCCAGCGTCAGCAGGATCAGCGCCGCCGGCAGCAGGATGTCGCGTGCGATCGGGTTGTAGAGCTTGGTGTTCTGGCCATCGATGAGGCCGACGGTGTTGTAGATGCCGGGAATCAGGTAGCACAGCAGCAGCGCCGGCACGAACGTGTAGAAGCGCTTCCACAGGCCCTGCTCGCGCGAGGCGGTCCAGAACACGGCGCCGAGGGTGGCGGCGATCAAGCCGAAGACGACGATGTCGTTCTGGATCATGCAGGGGCTCTTGTAGAGCCGAGCCATGCTCGGCTGCTGTTGGCGAAGGTGTGCCGACCAACGGTCGGCACCCACCGGCGGGAACATCGGCACCCACCGTCGAAAACAAAAGCGCCGCCCCGAAGGGCGGCGCTGCAACCATCAGTTGCCGATGTGCTGCTTCAGCCAGGCATTGACGGTGTCATGCCACAGGATGCTGTTGTTCGGCTTCAACACCCAGTGGTTCTCGTCCGGGAAGTACAGGAACTTCGATTCGATGCCCTGGCGCTGTGCAGCGGTGAACGCAGCCAGGCCCTGCTCGACCGGAATGCGGAAGTCCTGCTGGCCGTGGATGACCAGGATCGGCTTCTTCCAGTCCGCCACGTGGTTGACCGGGTTGAACTTCTCGTAGTTCGCGGCCTTCTGGTACGGGGTACCGCCCTGCTCCCACTCGGTGAACCACAGCTCTTCGGTGGCGTAGCCCATCATGCGCTGGTCGAACACGCCGTCATGGTTGACCAGGCACTTGAACGGGCTGTTCCAGTTGCCGGCGATCCAGTTGACCATGAAGCCACCGTAGCTCGCGCCCAGCGCACAGGCCTTGTCACCGTTGAGGAAGGAATACTTCTTCAGCGCCGCGTCCCAGCCCTTCTGCAGGTCTTCCAGCGGGCGGTCGCCCCAGTGCTGGCTGATCGCATCGGTGAAGGCCTGGCCATAGCCGGTGGAACCGTGGAAATCGATCATCACCACCGCGTAGCCCTGGCCCGCGTAGGTCTGCGGGTTCCAGCGGTAGCTCCAGCCGTTGCCGAAGCTGCCCTGCGGACCGCCGTGGATCAGGAACGCGACCGGGTACGACTTGCCTTCCTGGTAGTTGTGCGGCTTGACCACGTAGCCGTGCACGGTGTCGTTGTTCCAGCCCTTGAACTCGAACTGTTCGTAGTCACCGAAGGTCACGTCCTTCAGTACGTCGCCAGCAGCCGGGGTCAGCGCGCGCAGTTCGCCGATGGCTTCGCCCGCGGCCGGCAGCAGGCCGACCAGTACCTGGTCGTTGCTCTTCAGGCTGTTGCGGGTGATGGCCACGCTGTTGCCGGCCACGTCGACAGCAGTAACGCTGCCATCGCCAACCAGCTTGGTGGCCTTGCCGCTGGCCACGTCGATCTGGAACAGCGGGTGTTCGCCGAGGTCATCGGCAGTGGTGTAGATGCTGGCACCGTCGGCGGACAGGGCGATGCCGCCAGCCGAACGATCCCACTGCGGGGCGATCTCGCGCGTCTTGCCGCTGGCAACGTCCATCGCCATCAGGCCAAAGCGATCGGCTTCGAAGCCCGGGCGCTTCATCGCACGGTAGAACAGGGTTTTGCCGTCGGCGCTGAACACCGGGCCGGCATCCCAGGCCGGGTTGGACGCGGTCAGGTTGACCGGTGCCTGCTTGCCCGCGGCGTCGAAGCGGTACAGGTCGAAGTTGGTCGACCACGGCTCCTGCTTGCCGGCCACACGGATGCTGGCCACCACGCTGGCACCATCCGGCGACCACGCGAAATCATCGTTGCCACCGAACGGCTTGGACGGCGCGTCGCCATCGATGGTCGCGCTCAGTGCAGAAGCGCCCTTGACCGCGCCGGCCTTGGCCGACGGCAGCGGCGCCACGAACAGGGTATTGCGGCGGCCGTCGTTCCAGGTATCCCAGTGGCGCACGAACAGCGAATCGAAGACCTTGCCGCTGGCCTTGGCGCCGGCCACGTCCTTCAGCTTCTTCTCGGTGCACGCCAGATCCGAGGCGCAAGCCTGGAACACGCCAGCGCTGAACAACACGCGGTCGTCCTGCGGCGACACGTGGTAGCTGTCCACGTCCACCGGGAAGTCGGTCAGCTGGCGCGGAGCACCGCCGCTGATCGGCTGCGCGTACAGCTGCTGGCTGCCGTTCTTGGCGCTGAGGAAGTACACGGTCTGGCCATCGGCCGACAGCGAAGCGGAATTGACACTCCAGCCAGCCGGGGTGATCTGCTTCGGCGGCGCCGCATCGCGGGTGCGCAGGTTGCGTGCGAACAGCGCGGTGGAGGCCTTCAGGTTGGCGTCGACGCTGCGCTTGGCGAACACCACGGTGCCGCCGTCAGCGGTCAGTACCGGCGCGGAGACGCGGTCCATGGCCACCATGTCGCGGACTTCCAGGCCACGGGCAGCGGCAACGCTGGGCAGGGCGGCCAGCAGGCTCAGTGGCAGCAGGGCATGACGCAGTTTCATCGGGGTCTCCGCAGGACGGCAAAAAACCGATGTTAGGCCCGTGCGGCCGGGGCTGCCAAGGCCATCGGTCATGCCTGCGGGCGGCAATCGCCAGAAACAGCAAACCGCGCCGTAGCGCGGTTTGTGGGGACACGGGGGTCGGATCCGATTCCGGCGGAATCGGCTCTGATCCCAGACGCTGTCAGCGTGGGGTCAGAGCCCTTCCCTCCGGGAAGGGATCCGACCCCCTGCATTACGCCTTGGCGTACTTGCCAGTGCGGTAGATCAGCCAGCCGACCAGGAACAGCACGGCCAGGCCGATCCACTGTGCGCCCGGCAGGTGGAACGGCACGGCCAGCACGTCTGCGCGGCTGCTGACCACGATCGGAATCGCGATGGCGATGCCCATCAGCGCCTCGCCGGTGATCAGGCCGGCAGCGAACAGCACGCCCGGCTTGTGCACGCGGTCGCGGCCTTCTTCGTCATCGGCGCGCACCTTGTGGAAGCGCTCCACCAGGTGGGCAATCAGGCCACCGAGGAAGATCGGCACCATCAGTTCCAGCGGCAGGTAGATACCGATGGCGGCGGCCAGCACCGGCACGCGGAAGCGTGCGTTGCGCGACTTCAACCAGCTGTCGAAGGCGATGATGGCGGCGCCGACCACGGCACCGATGCCGATGAAGGTCCACGGCAGTTCGCCACCGAACAGGCCCTTGGCCACCGAGGCCATCAGGTTGGCCTGCGGTGCAGCCAGCGCGTTCGGGTGCAGCTCGGACTTCACGCCGATGCCGTAGGCGGTTGCCAGCAGGTTCAGCACCGGGGCCATGATCAGTGCGCACGAGAACGCGCCGATACCCAGCATCAACTGCTGCTTCCACGGGGTGGCGCCGACGATGTAGCCGGCCTTGAGGTCCTGCAGGTTGTCACCGCCGACCGCCGCAGCGCAGCACACCACCGCGCCGATCATGATCGCAGCCACCGCACCCAGCGGCGCACCGCCGGCACCGACCGGCTTGAGGCCATCGGCGCCCAGCAGCACCACCAGCACGGCCGAGGCGAACAGGATGGTGGAGATGGTGATGCCCGAGACCGGGTTGTTGGACGAACCGATCAGGCCGGCCAGGTAGGCCGAGACCGACACGAACAGGAAGCCGGCGACGATCATGATGAGGGTCATCGGGATCGACACGTGCCACTGGCCGACGATGGCCTGGTACAGGGCCAGCAGCGGCAGCACGAAGACCACCAGGGCCACCAGCATCCACTTCATCGGCAGGTCGCGCTCGGTGTGCGCCAGCACCGGGCCGCCGCTCTTGCGGGCGGCTGCAAAGCCGCTCTTGACGCCGTTGAGCAGCGACTTGCGCAGCGAGATCAGGGTCCAGATGCCACCGATCAGCATCGCGCCGACGCCCAGGTAGCGCATCTTCGCGCCCCAGATGGCGAACGCGGCTTCGGTGGACGAAGCGGTGGCGACCGACGCGGCCAGTGCCGGATCGGTGTTCATGAAGAACGCCTGGTAGATCGGAATGGCGATGTGCCAGGTCAGGATCGAGCCGGACACCACCACGATGCCGACGTTGAGGCCGACGATGTAGCCCACGCCCAGCAGTGCCGGCGACAGGTTGGTGCCGATGAAGGCGGTGACCTTGGAGCTGCCGACGTAGGCCGAAGTGGCCCAGGCATCGGGAATCAGGCGCATGCCGCTTTCCGCGGCCAACTTGACGAAGGCGCCGATCACCGCCGACAGGCCGAGGATCTTCAGGCCCGGGCCCGGGTTCTCACCGGCCTTGAGCACTTCGGCCGCCGCCTTGCCCTCCGGGAACGGAAGCGGGTCTTCGACGATCATCGAACGGCGCAGCGGCACCGAGAACAGCACACCCAGCAGGCCGCCAAGGCCGGCGATGCCCAGCACCCACCAGTACTTGAAGTCCGGCCAGTAGCCCATGATCACCAGCGCCGGAATGGTGAAGATCACACCGGCGGCGATTGACGAGCCGGCCGAGGCGCCGGTCTGCACGATGTTGTTTTCGAGGATGGAGCCACCGCCCAGCAGGCGCAGCACGCCCATGGAAATCACCGCGGCGGGAATGGCGGTGGCGATGGTCAGGCCTGCGAACAGACCGAGGTAGGCGTTTGCGGCCGACAGCACCACCGCCAGCACGATGGCCAGGGCCACTGCGCGGAAGGTGAGCTGCTTGGGCGCAGCGTCGTGGTTCATGGAAGCCCCTGCTGGCAAAAAATCCCTGCCACGCTAGCGTTCAGGACAGATCAAGTCCAGCGTGCCAAAGGATGGGGGCGTGTGCTGCAGCGCAATGGGCCAGTACGTGGACCGGCAATCGACCGACCCGGCAAAGTCCGGTTGGGCACACAGTAAATGATATGTTATATCTTAATGCTACCTTGTTGTTACTGCATCGCATGCCCCCTTCCCCCTCCCCTCGCCTGGCCTCCATCGACCAGCTGCGCGGCACCGTGATGCTGTTGATGTTGCTGGACCACGTGCGCGAGACCTTCTTCCTGCAGCACCAGGTGAGCGACCCGATGGACGCGGCGACGGTCTCCCCTGCGCTGTTCGCCTGCCGTCTGCTGGCCCACCTGTGCGCGCCCGTGTTCGTCCTGTTGACCGGTCTTTCGGCCTGGCTGTACGGCCAGCGCCAGGCGGATCCGCGCCGGGCCACGTCCGCCTTCCTGCTCAAGCGCGGCCTGTTCCTGGTCGTGCTGGAACTGACCCTGGTGAACTTCGCCTGGACCTTCCAGCTGCCGCCGGACACGCTGTACCTGCAGGTGATCTGGGCCATCGGCCTGAGCATGATCGCGCTGGGCGGCCTGTTGTGGCTGCCCCGTCCCGTCCTGCTGGTGGCCGCGGTCGCGGTGGTGGCCGGGCACAACGTGTTGGATGGTGTGCGGACGGAAGGCAACGGGCCGCTGCCGGTGCTGTGGAAAGTGCTGCATCAGCGCGACTGGATCGAGGCCGGTGCGCTGCGCCTGCGCACGTCCTATCCGCTGCTGCCCTGGATCGGGGTGATTGCGCTGGGCTACCTGATGGGGCCGTGGTTCGGTCGCGAGCGCGCGCCAGAGCAGCGCCAGCGATGGCTGCTGTGGGCAGGCATCGGCGCACTGGCCCTGTTCGCACTGCTGCGATTCGCCAACCAGTACGGGGATGCACCGTGGCAGTACCAAAGCAGCACGCTGCGCACATGGATGAGCGTGTTCAACATCACCAAGTACCCGCCGTCGCTGCAGTTCCTGCTGTTGACCCTGGGCGTGGGGCTGTTGCTGCTGCGCCTGTACGAATGGCCACCCCTGGCGCGTGCGCTGCGCCCGCTGGCCGATATCGGCGCCGCGCCGATGTTCTTCTACCTGCTGCACCTGTATGTGCTGAAGGGGCTGTACCTGGCCGCGCTGGCAATCTGGGGACCGACGCACGGTGACCTGTACGCGCTGGATTCGGTGGCCGGCCTGCTGCTGGTGGCCTGTGCGCTGGCGGTGGTGCTGTACCCGCCGACGCGGGCCTTCGCGCGGTTCAAGGCGCGAAGGCGTGACCTGGCTTGGCTGCGCTACCCGGTGCGTGCCTGCGGCACGCGCCTATAATTCCGCGATGAATTCCACTGCTATCGCTTCCGACGACTTCCTGGGCCATCCCAAGGGCGTCTACGTCTGCTTCTTCACTGAAATGTGGGAGCGCTTCTCCTTCTACGGCATGAAGGCGCTGCTGCTGCTGTACCTGACCAAATACCACCTGTTCGGCGACAAGGCCGGCCTGGACCTGCTCGGTGCCTACGGCGGCCTGGTGTACTGCATCCCGGTATTCGGCGGCATGCTGGCCGACCGCTGGCTGGGCATGCGCCGGGCGGTGCTGTTCGGCGGTATCCTGCTGGTGCTCGGCCACCTTGGCATGGCCTTCGAAGGCCACGCCGCGTACCGGGTGAACGGCGAAGTGGTGCGCGACACCTCGGCACTGGCGGTGACCTACCTGTCGCTGGCACTGATCATCATGGGCGTCGGCTTCCTCAAGCCGAACATCTCCACCATCGTCGGCAAGCTGTACGCCAAGGACGATCCGCGCCGCGATTCGGGCTTCTCGCTGTTCTACGCCGGCATCAACCTCGGCGCGCTGTTCTCCTCGCTGGTGTGCGGCTTCCTCGGCGAGGCCTATGGCTGGAAGTACGGTTTCGGAGCAGCCGGTATCGGCATGCTGGCCGGCCTGGCGATGTTCCTGTGGGGCCAGAAGTACCTGCAGGGCCATGCCGAACCGCCGCAACCGGCGGCACTGAAGCAGAAGGTGCTGGGCCTGCCGCGCGAATGGCTCATCTATCTGTGCGCGGTGCTCGGTGTGCTGCCGGTGGCGTGGCTGATGTGGGCCGCCGGCAATGGCGCATTCGCGCTGGGCGGTGAAATCAGCCTGGCGCTGATGCTGATGCTGGTGGTGCTGGGCGGCGTGCTGGTCTGGTTCGCCTGGTTCACCGGCAGCAAGTGCACGCCGGTGCAGCGCCAGCAGATGATCGCGCTGATGGTGCTGATCTTCATGGCGCTGGTGTTCTTCACGATGTACGAGCAGTCCTACGGCTCGTGGGTGACCTTCACCGACCGCCTGCTGACCAAGGACATCGTGCCCTCGCTGGTGATCACCGGCGGTACGCCGCTGCCGTGGTCGATCATCTCGCTGCTGCTGGCACCGCTGGGCTTCGTGGTCAGCGCGCGCCTGTCCGAACGGCGCCCGGGTTCGGCTGCGCCGCGCACGTTCTTCGCCGCCATCGTCGTGCTGATGCTGGTGCTGCTGGTGCGCGACTGCCTGGTGATCCCGCAGACCGCAGGCTCGCTGACCTACCTGGGCGGCCTGTTCCTGGTGCTGCTGGCACCGGCCTTCGCCGCACTGTGGACGTGGATGGACCGCCGCGGCTGGGAACCGGGCAAGCCGGTCAAATCGGCCTGGGGTCTGGTGATCGGCGCGCTGTCGTTCGTGCCGCTGGCACTGGCCGCACAGCAGGTCGGCGCTACCGGCGAGATGGCCAGTGTGTGGTGGCTGGTGCTGGCCTACTTCCTGCTGGCCAGTGGCGAGATGTGCCTGTCGCCGGTCGGCCTGTCGGCGGTCACCCAGTTGGCCGTGCCGCGGGTGATGAGCCTGATGATGGG
Source organism: Stenotrophomonas sp. AS012628 (assembly GCF_010608305.1). Classification (NCBI taxonomy): domain Bacteria; kingdom Pseudomonadati; phylum Pseudomonadota; class Gammaproteobacteria; order Lysobacterales; family Lysobacteraceae; genus Stenotrophomonas; species Stenotrophomonas sp. AS012628. Next base: position 8,593 of record NZ_VMBJ01000006.1, read on the forward strand.
CACCTGGTTCCTGGCCACCGCATTCTCGGAGACGCTGGCCGCGCTGTTCGGCAAGCTGGCCGCGATCGAGGTGCCGGAAGGCGAATCGCTGGACATGGTGGCCGCCGCCGGCGCCTATGCGCACCTGTTCTGGCTGCTGATGTGGATCGGCCTGGGCTGTGCGCTGGCCGCCTTCATTGCCGCGCCGCTGCTGAAGAAGATGATGCACGGGGTCAAGTAAGCCCGCTGCAGGCGAAATCCGGGGCGGCGGATCGATCATCCGCCGCCCCCGGCTTGTTCAGGGCGCGCTGCTCTTTTCCGCCGGCGTGGCCTGCGCGGCCACCTGTCCCCCCAGGCTGCGCGAGAGGAAGGCCAGCAACCTGCTGTAGTACGTGCGTTGATTGGCAGGAGAATAGAAACCATGCCCTTCGTTCTTGACGAACAGGGTTTCCACCGGCGAGCCGGCCTTCTTCAACGCAGCTTCCATGCGTTCACTGTGCACGATCGGCGCACGCTGGTCCTGCCCTCCTGCGGCCAGGAATACCGGTACCCGCACCTGCGCGGCCAGATTCACCGGGGAACGCTCTGCCAGATCCTTGGGCGATCCCAGCCAGTTGCGCAGATAGGCCAGGCCTGACTCATCACTCTGGATGTCTCCACGGGCGTACATCAACGGCAGGTCGTAGATGCCGACGTAGCCTGCCGCGCACTGGTAGAGGCCCGGCTCGCGCACCGCCCCCATCATTGCCGCATAGGCCCCGTAACTGGCCCCGTAGATGCAGATGCGGTTCTTGTCGGCCACGCCCTGTTCGATCGCCCAGCGCGTGGCATCGGTGACGTCATCCTGCATCGACAGTCCCCATTGCTTGCGCGCGGCCTGCATGTGGGCCCGGCCATAACCGGAAGAGCCGCGGAAATTCACCTGCAATACCGCGTAACCTGCCGCCGCCAGCATCTGCGCCTCGGCGTCATAGGCGCCGTCGTCGGCAACACCGATCGGACCTCCGTGCGGCACCACCACCATCGGCAGCGCACGGGCCTCGCGGCCGTGCGGGACGGTAAGGAAGCCATGCAGCGGACGCCCATCGCGCGCCTTCAGGCTGATCGGACGCACCTCCGCCGCCAGCGCGGGGTCGATCCAGTCGCTGCGGCTGATCAGGTGCCGTGCACTCTTGCCAACCGTGTCATAGAGATAGAAATCGCCCGGATTGCTGCCTGACCAGGTTTCCACCAGCACCGTCCTGCCATCGCGCGTGCTGGAGGTGATGTAGGCCGCTCCGCCCAGGCCCGCTTCGAGGCTGCGGTAAAGGCGGGCTTCGTTCGAGGCGTCATCGAAGAATGCCGTTCGCGGCGCACTGCCAAGGAACAGTGCCCCGACCGGCACGCGGCTGCCGGGGCGCCGGATGATGCGCGCCGGGTCGGCGCTCTCATCGCGCAGCACGGTGCGTCGTTCATTGCTCTGGGGGTCCCAGCTGACAATGGCATCGGGTCCGTCTGCCTGCTCGACCTGCAGGTACGCCAGGCGACCGTCGGCCGAGAAGCCGAGGGGCAGCTCGATGCGCTTGCTCAGGGATTCATCGTTGAGCAGGATCCAGTCGCTGTTGCTGCCTGTGCGGTAGTAGAGCTTCTGCGTGCCATCGGTAACGACAGCGCGCGCGAAACGCACCTTACCCTGCTCATCGATCGTGAAGTCCGCATCGGGGATGGGAGCCCGTGCCACCGCGTTGCGGCGACCGGTGATCACATCCATGCGCTCGACCTGGGCATGCGAACTGCCGACCAGCGGGATCACCGTCACCAGTGCGTTGCGATCGTCATCCTTGAGTTCGTCGCTGAGGTACGCGGCCACCAGGCCTGCCGGTTTGACCTTGATGTTGGTGCCCAGGCTCTGGTCGGCAACCCGGTAACCCACCAGCAGCTCGCCGCCCTTGCCGTTGGCATTGATACCGAACAGTTCGCCGGTCGGCGTCGGCCGGTCCAGCACGCCGAACTTCTGTGCCATGCCCACCAGCAGCCGCTCGTTGCTGACCCAGTCGAAGGTGTGGGCGTGATCGTTGCGGGGCGGGCGGAAGCTGCCGACCATCTTCATGTCGGCAATGCGATAGATCGCCAAGGCGGTTCCCGCCTCCAGCGGAACCGTCGCGGCGATGTACTCGCCCCCCGGCGAAATCTTGATGTCGGTAAACGACTCCTGCCGCAGATAGCGATCCAGGTCCAGCGCTGCGGCCGATGCCCCACCCACAACCGCTCCCAACAGTACAGCCAGCACAATCCTGCGCATCCTTCCCCCATGGAAAACCGGACACCCTGTCCGGATGCACGATTCTAGGCACGTGACCGATTGCCGCGCCACATCGGCAGAAAAAACGACGGCACCGTTGCCGGTGCCGTCGTTACCACTACCTTGGAGAGAGAGTCAGGACGTGGGTTCGGGGGGCGTGCGCCGGGTCAGTGGACCCCGCGCACCGCCAACGTGAGGGCCAGGATGCTGAGGATCACGGCAATGGTGCCGTCGAGCACGCGCCAGGTACTGGGCTTGGTGAACAGCGGCGCCAGCAGGCGTGCACCCAGGCCCTGCGCGGTCAACCACAGGCAGCTGGCGGTGACCACGCCAGCGGCGAAGGCCATGCGGGCGTTGCCGAAGTTCTCGGCGATCGAACCGATCACCATCATGTCCAGCCAGAAGTGCGGGTTGATCAGCGAGAAGCCGACCGCAGCCATCAGCACCGCGCGGCGGCTGCCGTCGTCACTGTCGGCCTCGCCCATGCCACCGCCACCGGCGATCGCACGGCGTGCCGACTTCATTGCGTACCAGGCCAGGAACGCGACACCCGTCCACAGCACGGCGGTGGTCAGCCACGGCAGTGCCGAGGTGAGCGTGCGCAGGCCGGCCACGCTGGCGAAGATGAAGATCGCATCGATGGCCGCACAGGTGGCAACCACCGGCACGATGTGCTTGCGCAGGATGCCCTGGCGCAGAATGAAGGCGCTCTGGGCCCCGACCACGGCGAACAGGCCGATGCCGGTAGCTGCACCAGAGAACCAGGCACCGAGGCCGGTGCTGGCGGAGATGACCGAGAACATGGGATTCACTGCCTTTACTTGCTTGGGGGGACGGTGCCTCGCGAAGGCGGACAGCACCGGAACGGGCGCCATTGTCGCGCCGCAACATGAAAAAGACGAGCTAAACTTCCTAAACCAACATTAGCGGAACTTAATTCGATGCGTATCGACCATGCCCAGCTGCGCGCCCTGGCCGCGGTGATCCGCGAAGGCAGCTTCGACCGCGCCGCACAGTCGTTGAATGTCACGCCCTCGGCCATCTCGCAGCGGGTCAAGGCGCTGGAGGACCGGGTCGGCCGCCTGCTGGTCAAGCGCGGCACTCCGGCCACCGCCACCGCCGAGGGCCAGGTGCTGGTGCAGCTGGCCGAGCAGACCGCCCTGCTCGAACACGATGCCCTGCACCGTATGGGCCTGGCCGACGAGGACCTGCCCCAGGCAAGCATCCCGGTGGCGGTGAACCACGACAGCCTGGAGACCTGGTTCCCGCAGGCCGCCTCGCAGTTTGCGCAGAGCACCGGCACCACACTGGACCTGCGCGTGGAAGACCAGGACCACACCGTCGAACTGCTGCGCCAGGGCACGGTGCTGGGCGCGGTGACCACCCTGGATGAGCCGGTGCAGGGCTGCCAGATCCACGCGCTGGGCAGCATCCGCTACGCGGCGACCTGTACCCCCGAGTTCCGCGAGCGCCATTTCGCCAAGGGCGTAACCGCGCAGGCGCTGGCGCAGGCCCCGGTGCTGGTATTCAACCGCAAGGACGACATGCAGTCGCGCTTCGCCCGGCGCATGGCGGGCGACGACCTGCCCAGCACCGCGCCGACCTGGTGGATTCCGTCCACCCGCGCCTTCGTGCAGGCCAACCTGGGCGGCATGGGCTGGACCATGAACCCCCTGCCCTTGGTCAAGCGGCATCTGGACGCCGGGCGACTGGTCTACGTGCGCCAGCGCGCGTGGGAAGACGTGCCGCTGTACTGGCAGCATTGGAAGGGCGACGTGCAGACCATGGCCCTGCTGACCCGCGCGGTGCTGGACGCCTCCTCCGCGCTGATCCGGCGCAAGCGCTGAAAAGGGGACGGAGGGGATTAAGTCGTTCAAGAACCAAACGACATATCGGGCAAAGACGACTTAATCCCCTCCGTCCCCTTTTTGCTCCATCCAATCTCCACGCAACCTCCACACCGGGTCCATGCGTGATGCGGATACTGGTCGGCCGATCACTGCAAGGATGCCCTGCATGCCTGTATTCGTCCGCGATGCGCGCCCCGAAGATGCCGCCGCCTGCATCGACCTGCGCGGGCGCACCCGCGAGAACGCCTTCAGTGCCGCCCAACTGGCGGAACTGGGCATCACCGAGGACAGCTGGGCGGCCGGCATCGCCCAAGGCGATTCGATCGGCCGCGTCGCCTGGGAGGGCGAGCGCATGGCCGGTTACTGCTTCGCCGACCGCGACAGCGGCGAGGTGCTGGTGCTGGCCCTGCTGCCGGACTACGAAGGCCGCGGCATCGGCCGCCAACTGCTGCAGGACGTGGTGAGCCTGACCCGCGATGCCGGCCACCGGCGGCTGTTCCTGGCCTGCTCGGCCGACCCGCGATCGCGCTCGCACGGCTTCTACCGCCGCCTGGGCTGGCGCCCGACCGGCGAGATCGACGACGCCGGAGACGAGATTCTGGAGCTGGTCTGATTGAAGGCGTCGCCAGGCATGACCTGGCGCTATGGGTGACGGGGCCGCGAAAGGTCGGATGCTGCGTTGCATCAAAAAAGGACCGGAACCGGTTAGAATCGCGCCAGGATGTTGCAAGGCGTTGTTTCTTCACGCCCTTTCCCTGCTTCATGCGCATCCTGACCTCCTCCCCTCCGCCAACGATCCCGCCCCCATGAAGAAATTTGGCAAGGCCCTGCTCGCCCTGCTCGTGCTGCTGTTGCTGGCCGCCGCGCTGTTCCTGTACTGGCCGCTGACCCAGCGCTCGGTGCCCGCCGCCAGCAACGACAAGCCCGTCGACGTTGTGCTGGTCGGCGCCGGCATCATGAGCATCACCCTGGCCACCTACCTGCAGGAACTGCAGCCGGACTGGAACATCCAGGTCTACGAACGCCTCGACGGCGTCGCCGGTGAAAGCTCCGATGGCTGGAACAACGCCGGCACCGGCCACTCGGCGTTCGCCGAACTGAACTACACCCCGGAACTGCCCGACGGCAGCATCGAGACCAAGCGCGCGGTCGGCATCGCCGAATCGTTCGAGGTCTCGCGCCAGTTCTGGTCGCACCAGGTCAAGCAAGGCCGGCTGAGCCAGCCCAGCGACTTCATCAACCCGACCCCGCACATGAGCTTCGTCTGGGGCGATGACAACATCGCCTACCTGCACAAGCGCCAGCAGGCCCTGGTGAAGAATCCGCTGTTCTACGGCATGCAGTACTCGGAAGATCCGGCGCAGATCAAGCAGTGGGCCCCGCTGCTGATGGAAGGCCGTGACCCGAAGCAGAAGGTTGCCGCGACCTGGATGCCGCTCGGCACCGACGTCAACTTCGGCGTGATCACCCGCCAGCTGACCACCGGCCTGCAGCGCAGCCCGAACTTCAGCCTGCATCTGAACCATGAAGTGAGCGCGCTGCGGCAGAACGCCGACAAGAGCTGGAACGTGACGGTGAAGGACCTCAAGGCCGGCACCGAATCCACCACCCACGCCCGCTTCGTGTTCATCGGTGCCGGTGGCGCCGCGCTCAAGCTGCTGCAGATGTCCGGCATTCCGGAATCGAAGGACTACGCCGGCTTCCCGGTCGGTGGCCAGTTCCTCGCCTTCCAGGGCCAGGACGTGACCTCGCGCCATGGCGTGAAGGCCTACGGCATGGCCGAGACCGGTTCGCCGCCGATGTCGGTGCCGCACCTGGATGCGCGCAAGCTGGACGGCAAGCCGGTGGTGCTGTTCGGGCCGTTCGCGCTGTACAGCACCAAGTTCCTCAAGCACGGCTCGTGGTGGGACCTGTATTCCTCGGTCACCCACAACAACGTCGGCCCGATGCTGGAAGTGGGCAAGGACAACCTGGACCTGGTGCAGTACCTGATGGGCCAGGCACGCCTGAACGATGCCGACCGCCAGGCCGAGCTGGTCAAGTACTTCCCCAATGCCAAGCCGGGTGACTGGAAGCTGATCACCGCCGGCCAGCGCGTGCAGATCATCAAGCGCGATCCGCTGAAGGGCCCGGTGCTGCAGTTCGGTACCGAGATCGTGACCGACAAGGACCACACCCTCGCGGCCCTGCTCGGCGCCTCGCCGGGTGCGTCGACCTCGCCGCCGATCATGCTGGACCTGATGGCCAAGGCCTTCCCGGACCAGATGAAGGCCGGTTGGGAAGCGCGCCTGCGCGAGATCGTGCCGTCGTACGGGCGTAAGCTCAACGACAGCGCCGCGCTGGTCAACGAGATCCGCACGCTGACCAGCCAGACCCTGCACCTTCCCTACCTGGAAGTGCCGGTGGATGCCAACGCGGCAGCACCTGCACCGGCCGCAATTCCGGCTCCGGCGCCGGCCAAGGAAAAGCGAAACGCCAACGAGGAACTGCAGGCGCTGTAAGCCTGCGCGTTCCTTGCGATGCAGACGGACGGCCACCTTCGGGTGGCCGTTCGTTTTTTGGGGCGGCTCCCTGCTGTAGAGCCGAGCCCATGCTCGGCTCCAGCAAAAAAGCAGCCGAGCATGGGCTCGGCTCTACAGAAGGCGATGCCTGGTGCCGGAAAGCCGATGCACGATGACGCGAATTGTAATGTTGTTAAGAATTATTTACATTTGCGTCCTACGCAGTGACCGCGCCCCTCCCAGATGGACCTGATGTGCCCGAAGCCGCCGCCCCGGGTACTGGACGACTGCTGCCGCCCTTCCCCGCTTCCAAGCCTCGAGCCCACCATGTCCCTGACCCTGCGTAACCGCCTGCCCCGCCGCGCGCTGCTGCCGGCTGCCCTGCTTTCGTCGTTGTCCCTGCTGGCCGCGCCCAGCGCGTTCGCCGCCGCCGATGGTGCTGCCGATGCCAAGACCCTGGACCGGGTCAGTGTGCGTGCCGAGCAGTCCGCTCCGCCATCCAGCACCACCCGCCTGCCGATCACCCTGCAGGAAACCCCGCAGTCGGCCACGGCGATCAGCCTCAAGCGCCTGCAGGACGAATCACTGTTCAGCATCAACGATGTGATGCGCAACGTCACCGGCGTCAGCGTGTCCTTCTATGACACCCAGCGCCCGCTGTACTACGCGCGTGGCTTTGCCATCACCGACTTCCAGGTCGATGGCATTCCCACCTACAGCGGCTCCACCAACCAGGAATACGACACCGCCTTCTACGACCGCATCGAAGTGATCCGCGGCGCCAACGGCCTGCTCAGCGGCGCCGGCGTGCCGTCGGCCACGGTCAACCTGCTGCGCAAGCGTCCGGGCAAGGAATTCGACGCATCGTTCTCGGTCAGTGCCGGCAGTTGGGACTACCGCCGAATGGAAGCCGACGTGACCGCACCGCTGACCGCCGACGGCCGTTTCCGCAGCCGCGTGGTCGCCGCCTACACCGATCGGGGCCTGTATTACGACCGCTACGACGAGAACAAGATGGCCGGCATGGCGGTGCTGGAAGGCGACGTCACCAACAGCACCACGATCACCCTCGGTTACCAGAGCCAGGACAACAACCCCACCGGTTCAACCTGGGGCACCGTGCCGTTCTTCGACAACCAGGGCAACTTCGCCCACCTGCCGCGTTCGACCAACCTGTCGCCGAAGTGGAGCTACTGGAAGCGCGAGAGCAACACCGCGTTCGCCAACCTGGAACAGCGCTTCGGTGACAACTGGCTGCTGAAGATCAACACCGCCTACACCCGTGGCAACGTGCAGAACGTGCGCCTGTACGGCACCGGCAACCCGGACCCGGTGACCGGCTCGGGCATCTTCCTGCGCGCGGCCGCCGGCGATTCCAAGGACACCCGTCGCAATGTCGATGCCTACCTGTCCGGCAGCTTCGACCTGTTCGGTCGCGAGCACGACCTCACCGTTGGCGCGCAGTGGTCGGACCTGGAAGGCACGACGAATACCCTCGCGCTGAACTACCCGACCGACTGGGCGCGCTGTGGCAGCGAACGCTGCTACTACATCCCCAATGTGTACAGCTGGAACGGCGACATCTCCGAAGTGACCTACCGCCGCACCGGCGCGCGCCGCGTGGCCAAGACCACGCAGAGTGGTGTCTACCTGGCCACCCGTCTGCGCCTGGCCGATCCGCTGTCGCTGATTGCAGGCGCGCGCCTGAGCCGCTGGGAAACCCTCAGCCGCTCGTACAACGCCGCAGGCGCCTACACCGGCACCAGCGGTGCGTACAAGGTGAGCGATGAAGTCACCCCCTACGTGGGCCTGGTCTACGACATCACCCCGAACGTGTCGGCCTATGCCAGCTACACCGAGATCTTCAACCCGCAGAACTTCAAGGACCGCAACGAGAACCTGCTGGCACCGGTGCAGGGCTCGAACCTGGAAGCAGGCATCAAGACCCAGTGGCTGGATGGCCGCCTGACCGCCAATGCCGCCGTGTTCGAGGCCAAGCAGGACAACTACGCGGTGCGCGACATGGGCGTGCCGGAGGGTTCGCTCAGCGATGGCACCTCCGCCTACGTCGGCGTCAACGGCACCAAGGCGCGCGGCTGGGAGATGGACGTCAACGGCGAGATCCTGCCGGGCTGGACGGTCAATGCCGGCTACACCCACGTCAAGGTCACCCGCGCGGCTACCGACCTGCTGTACGCCAATCCGCCGAAGGATCTGTTGCAGCTCAACACCCAGCTGCAGCTGCGCGGCGCCCTGGAACGCCTGAGCGTTGGCGGCGGCCTGCAGTGGCAGAGCAAGGTGCAGGGCTACAACATCGCCTACCCGCTGGGCGGCACGGTCACGGTGAACCAGCCGGCCTACATGCTGGTGCACTTCAATGCCAACTACCGCATCAGCGACAGCTGGACCGCAACGCTGAGCGTGCGCAACGCACTGGACAAGACCTACTGGGCGAATCTGGACTACAACAACTACGGCGAACCGCGCTTCGTGTCGGCCAGCCTGCGCTGGAAGTTCTGAGCCACCCGCAAACCGGTGGGTGCTGACGGTTGGTCGGCACACCGCAATCCTGGATGGGCCCGCCTTCGCGCGGGCCCTTCTTTTTGCTGCACTGCAGGTTGCACCCCTCGTCGTAATTATGCCGTAATTACATCGACACCAATCGGAAGCCGGTCGATGAACCCGAGCTGGGATACGTTGGAACGCAGCCGCCAGGCCCGCCTGGAACGTGCCGCGCCGTGGGCCCGGGGACGCGAGGTCGCCGCCACCGATGTGGGCGAGCTGCTGCACGCACTGCTGGAGCCAGGCGACAAAGTCTGCCTGGAGGGCAACAACCAGAAGCAGGCCGACTTCCTCGCCCAGGCCCTGGCCGACCTCGACCCGGCACGGGTGCACGACCTGCACATGGTGCAGTCGGTGCTGTCGCTGCCCTCGCACCTGGATGTATTCGAGCGTGGTATCGCTTCGAAACTGGACTTCTCGTTCTCTGGCCCGCAGTCGGTGCGGTTGGCCAACCTGGTGGCTGAAGGGCGCATCCAGATCGGTGCCATCCACACCTACCTGGAACTGTTCGGCCGCTACTTCATCGACCTGACCCCGCGCGTGGCCCTGGTCGCCGCGCAGGCCGCAGACCGCCACGGCAACCTCTACACCGGCCCGAACACCGAAGACACGCCGGTGATCGTCGAAGCCACCGCCTTCGGTGGCGGCATCGTCATTGCCCAGGTCAACGAAATCGTCGACACCCTCCCCCGCGTCGACATTCCCGCTGACTGGGTCAACTTCGTGGTACAGGCACCGAAGCCGAACCATATCGAACCGCTGTTCACCCGCGACCCGGCGCAGATCTCCGAGATCCAGGTGTTGATGGCGATGATGGCCATCAAGGGCATCTATGCCGAGTACGGCGTCAACCGCCTCAACCATGGCATCGGCTTCGATACGGCGGCCATCGAACTGCTGCTCCCCACCTACGCCGAATCGCTCGGCCTGAAGGAAAAGATCTGCCAGCACTGGGCACTGAACCCGCATCCGGCGCTGATTCCGGCCATTGAATCGGGCTTCGTGAAGTCGGTGCACTCATTCGGTTCGGAACTGGGCATGGAGAAATACATCGCTGCGCGAGGCGATGTGTTCTTCACCGGCGCCGATGGCTCGATGCGTTCCAACCGCGCGTTCTCGCAGACCGCCGGCCTGTATGCCTGCGACATGTTCATCGGTTCCACACTGCAGATAGACCTGCAGGGCAACAGCTCCACCGCCACCCGCGACCGCATCGCCGGGTTTGGCGGTGCACCGAACATGGGCTCGGATGCGCGCGGTCGTCGCCACGCCAGCGATGCCTGGATCAAGGCCGGGCAGCAGGCCGCGCGCCCGGGCGAGATGCCGCGCGGGCGCAAGCTGGTGGTGCAGATGGTGGAGACCTTCCGCGAGCACATGGCGCCGGCCTTCGTCGAACGCCTCGATGCGTGGGAACTGGCCGAACGCGCGGACATGCCACTGCCGCCGGTGATGATCTACGGCGACGATGTCAGCCATGTACTGACCGAGGAAGGCATCGCCAACCTGCTGCTGTGCCGCACGCCGGAGGAGCGCGAACAGGCGATCCGTGGCGTGGCCGGCTATACCGCCGTGGGCATGGGCCGCGACCGCGCGATGGTGGAGAACCTGCGCGACCGCGGCGTGATCCGCCGTCCCGATGACCTGGGCATCTCCGTGCGCGATGCCAGCCGTGACCTGCTGGCGGCGCGTTCGGTGAAGGACCTGGTGCGCTGGTCCGGCGGACTGTACGACCCGCCCAAGCGCTTCCGCAACTGGTAAAGGGCTGAGCATGGAAACCCTCGACTATCGATTCGAAGGACACACTGCGGTGCAGTTTCCGCGCGATGCGGTGCTGGTCGGCGTACTGGCCTCGGGCAACCTGGAAATCCTGCTGGAGCCGGCGGCGCAGGACGGCGCGATGACGGTACGCATCATCACCGCCGCACAGGGCTTCGGGAACGTGTGGCAAGCGGTGATCAGCGACTTCGCAGAGCGTCATCCGCTGCGCGATGTACGCATCTCGATCAACGATGCGGGTGCAACTCCGGCGGTGGTCAGCCTGCGACTGGACCAGGCCGTGGAAACCCTGCTGGCCGGAGGCACGCCATGAGCCACGTGCAACGCCACAGCTATTACGAAGCCGATGCACGCGAACGCATCGCCGGCCTGGTCGATGCCGGTTCGTTCCGCGAATTCCTCGGCCCCGCACGGCGCGTGATGAGCCCGCACCTGGCCCAGCTCGACCAGCCGGCTGCCTTCGACGATGGCATCGTCGTCGGCGAAGCCACGCTGCAGGGAAGACGCGTGCTGCTGGCCGCACAGCAGGGTGAATTCATGGGCGGCGGCGTGGGCGAGGTGCATGGCGCCAAGTTGACCGGGCTGCTGCGCCGTGCGGCGGCAACCCGCCCTGACGGTGTGCTGCTCCTGCTCGACACCGGCGGCGTGCGCCTGCACGAAGCCAATGCAGGGCTCATCGCCATTTCCGAGATCATGCGCGCCACCCTGGACGCGCGTGCAGCGGGCGTGCCGGTGATCGCGCTGATCGGCAGCGGTAACGGCGCCTTCGGCGGCATGGGCATCGTGGCCCGCTGCTGCAGCACGGTCATCATGTCCGAAGAAGGACGCCTGTCGCTGTCCGGGCCGGAAGTGATCGAGACCGTGCGTGGCGTGGAAGAGTTCGATTCCCGCGACCGCGCACTGGTCTGGCGCGTGACCGGTGGCAAGCACCGCTACCTGATCGACCAGGCACAGGTGCTGGTGCCCGATGCGATCGGCGCGTTTGCGCAGGCGGCCTTTGATGCGCTGCAGCCAGACACCGCAAGCACCGACACCGACGCGGCGCTGGCCGCGTTGCAGGCACGCCACGCCGCATTGAAAGCGCGCGTGGACGCATGGGGCGACTGCAACGATGGCCTGCAGATCTGGGCACGCCAGGGCATAGCGGACCCAGAACGCCTGGCGCTGCTGGAAACCGATGCCTTCCTTGCTGCCACCGCTCACCGGAGCCTGCCATGAGCATGCCATTGACTACACTGCTGGACGCGCTGTTCCCGCGTGGCCACGCAATCGCGGTGAACGATTCGGTACTGACCGGAACGGCAACCACCGACGACGGCGAAGTGACGGTGATCGGCACCACCGACAAGATCGAAGTGGGCGTGGACCATGCCCTGGTGCTGGCCGACACCGTGCTGGCCAGCACCGCTGCACATCCGCAGCGTCCGATCGTGATGCTGGTCGATACCGCAGGCCAGCGGCTGGCGCGCCGCGACGAACTGCTGGGCATCAACGGCTACTTCGCCCACCTCGCACAGACCCTGGACCTGGCCCGCCGTCGTGGTTCGCGCCTGGTCACGCTGGTCTATGGCGAATCGGTCAGCGGTGGCTTCCTGTCGTTCGGGCTGATGGCCGACCACATCCATGCCCTTCCCGATGCGCAGGTGCGGGTGATGGACCTGCGCGCGATGGCACGGGTGACCAAGCAGCCGCTGGAAAAACTGCAGGCACTGAGCCTGACCTCGCCGGTGTTCGCGCCGGGCGTGGAGAACTATGTAGCGATGGGCGCAGTGCAATCGCTGTGGGATGGCGACCTGGCGCGTCACCTGCTGGATGCACTGCGCGCACCCGCCGACGGTGACCATCGCGCGGCGCTGGGCGCCGAACGCGGTGGCCGCACATTGGCTGCGCAGGTGGCCGCTGCCGTGAGCCAGGGCAATGCCTGAGCGGCCTGCCCGGCACACGCTGGTCTGGCTGTCGGCCGATGCCGATTGGCGGGCCGACGTGCCCACGCACGAGCCGCGCCTTGCCGCATGGCTGGCGCAGGGCTTGCCTGCGGTGGTGGCGCGTCGTGCAGCGGATGATCCCGATCCGCGCCTGCGACTGGGCATTCCATTGCCACCGGCCGAAGGCAAGCAGCGCCTGTCGTTGCGCGTACCGCTGCACGACGTCGCTCGCATGCACGCGCCGCCGGCATTGAGTGAGCTGCTGGCAGCGGGCGACGCCGTTGTTCCGCAGGCGTGGCAGGAATCACTTCACGACCTGCAGTCACTGGCCCCGGCCCGGGTGTTCGGCGCCTTCGCCTGGCAATGGCTGACCGCCCTGCCCTACGTGCATGAGCGTTCGGACATCGACCTGCTATGGCAGGTGACCGATGCCGCGCAGGCCGAGGCGCTGACAGCGCAGTTGCTGGCATGGGAGACCCGCCATCCGCATCGTCTCGATGGCGAGCTGTGCCTGCCCGATGGCGGCGCGGTGAACTGGCGCGAACTTGCCGGCCGCAGTCGCCAGGTGCTGGTGAAACGTCTGGACGGAGCCGCATTGGAGGCGCGCGATGCGCTGTTCGCCCCGTGCGAGGCGATCGCATGATTGCCGCCCGCAAGCAGATTCCTGCACTCGGTATGGTGGTCGACAGCGCACGCCTGGGACGGCTGGCCATTGCCAGCCTGCACACCGAGCTGGCCTGCGCCCCGAAACCGGGCCTGATCACGCCGTTCAACAGCGGCAGCCATGACGACATGGATGCCAGCACCTTCCTGCGCAGCCTGTTTGCCCTGCGCCACTACTTCACTGCGGTGGCCAGGGCCGGTGCCGCGGGTGCCCCCTTCACGGTGCTGCGCGATCACGGCATTGCGGCCGAAACGGCCATGCTGGCCGCCACCGGCGGCATCAACACCCATCGCGGTGCGATCTTCAGCCTTGGCCTGCTGGTGGCTGCCGCTGCAGAGCGCAGGCGCGTGCATGGCCATGCAGTACCCGCCGCGCAGGTGTGTCTGGCGGTCCAGCAGTGGAAGGACGCGCTCATCGCGGCGCCACTGGACCCGCACAGCCCGGGACAGCGCGCGCGCGCACGCCATGGGGTCAGCGGTGTGCGCGAGCAGGCTGCCGCCGGCTACCCGGTGCTGCGCGAGCTGGCCCTGCCCACCCTGCGCCACGCGCTGGACAGCGGCCTGCCGCGCGATGCCGCGCTGTGCCACACGCTGATGCAGCTGGTGGCACAGGTGGACGATCTGAACCTGCTGCACCGTGGTGGCGCCGAGGGCCTGTGTTGGGCGCAGCAACAAGCGAGCGCATTCCTTTCCTCGGGTGGCGCCTTCGCGCCGGACTGGCGCATGCGCCTGCAGTCCATGGGCGATGCCTTCGTGATGCGCCGGCTCAGCCCGGGCGGCAGTGCCGATCTGCTGGCCTGCGCGTGGTTCCTGCTGCAGCAGGAGGATGCATGAGCCTGGCCCTGCTCTGCCCCGGACAAGGTGCGCAGCATCCGGCGATGTTCGACCGCGTGCGTGGCATCGCCGCTGCACGCGCGGTACTGGATGCGGCGGGCGATGTGCTGGAACGCAACGTGTTCGCTGCCGCAGCCGCCGACGACCGCTTCGACAACGCGCAGGCGCAACCGCTGCTGTGCGCCGCCAGCATTGCGCAATGGCATGTAATGCGCGACACCCTGCCGAGCCCGATCGTGCTGGCCGGGTACAGCATCGGCGAACTGGCAGCACACGCCATCGCCGGCAGTTTCGATGCCACCACCTGCCTTTCGCTGTCGGCCCAGCGCGCGCGTTTGATGGATGCTGCCAGTCCCGCCGGTGCGGGCATGCAGGCGATCCTCGGCCTGGATCGACAGACGCTGCAGCCACTGTGTGACACACACGGCGCGTATGTAGCCATCGCCAACGGCGCAGATCATTTCATCGTTGGCGGCACGCAACAGGCACTGAATGCGCTGGCCGCTGCCACGCATGTGCAGGGCGCGGAGGTGCGCCTGCTGCCGGTGCATGTGCCGGCGCACACGCCCCTGCTGTCGGCGGCAGTCGAGCTGTTTGCCGCAGCGCTGCAGGCGACCACACTGCATGCTCCTCGCCTGCCACTGCTGGCCGGCATCGATGCACGGCCAGTACGCGACACTGCGACGACGGTGCATACGCTGTCCGCGCAGCTGGCGCAGACCATCGAATGGGCGCAGGTGATGCGCCAGGCCTTCGAGCGCGGCGCGCGTGTGTTCCTGCAGCTGGGCCCGGGCAACGCGCTGGCACGCATGATCGCGCCGGCCTATCCGTGCTGCGAGGTGCGCGCGATCGAGGAATTCCAGAGCCTGGACGGCGCGGCGGCGTGGGTCCGCAGCGCGCTGCAGCGGCTGCAGTAACGGGTTTGAGCAGTAGCGGGTTTGAGCAGTACGTAACGCGCAGTACGTAACAGGCCATACCCCGGGATGGCGGGCTTCCATCCGTGCAGTACGCGAATCAGGTGTCTGGGAGGGCGCATGACTCCACAAATTGCAACGATCATCGGTCTGGTGATCATGTTCATCGTCGCCACCGCGATGCCGATCAACATGGGTGCCGTCGCCTTCGCGCTGGCCTTCATCGTCGGCGGTCTCTGGGTCGACATGGGAGGCAAGGAAGTCCTCGCCGGCTTCCCGGGTGACCTGTTCCTGACCCTGGTCGGCATCACCTACCTGTTCGCCATCGCGCAGAAGAACGGCACCATCGACCTGCTGGTGCACTGGGCGGTGAAAGCGGTACGCGGCCATATCGTGGCCATTCCGTGGGTGATGTTCGTGATCACCGCCGTGCTGACCGCCTTCGGCGCGCTCGGCCCGGCCGCGGTGGCGATCATCGGACCAGTCGCGCTGCGCTTTGCCAAGCAGTACAACATCAACCCGCTGATGATGGGCCTGCTGGTGATCCACGGCGCGCAGGCCGGCGGCTTCTCGCCGATCAGCGTGTACGGCAGCATCACCAACGGCGTGGTGCAGAAGGCCGGGCTGGAAGTCACCGAAATGGCGGTGTTCCTGACCAGCCTCGGCTTCAACTTCATGATGGCCACGATCTGCTTCTTCGCCTTCGGCGGCATCGCGCTGCTGCGTCGCGGTTCGATCACTGCGGCAGGCACGGTCGGCACCGCGGAACTGGCGATGGCCGGTGGTCCGCAGGCCTCGTCGCGGCAGTTCGCCATTGAAGGCCACGGTGCGCTGGTCGCGGCCGGTGGTGGCACCCTGTCCAACGATCCGGTGGCACTGGATGCGGTGGGCCTGACCCGCGAACGGCTGTTCACCCTGATCGGCCTGCTCGGCCTGGGCGTGGCCGCGCTGATCTACAACCTCAACGTCGGCCTGGTCTCGATCACCGTTGCGGTGGTGCTGGCACTGCTGTCGCCGCAGAGCCAGAAGGGTGCGGTGGATGGCATCAGCTGGTCCACCGTGCTGCTGATCTGCGGCGTGGTCACCTACATCGGCGTGCTGGAACATGCCGGTGCGGTGGACTTCATCGGCCACGGTGTCTCCAGCATCGGCATCCCGCTGCTGGGCGCGCTGTTGGTCTGCTACGTGGGCGGCATCGTCTCCGCGTTCGCCTCGTCGGCAGCAGTGCTGGGTGCCACCATTCCGCTGGCGGTGCCGTTCCTGATGCAAGGCCATCTCAGCGCCGCCGGCGTGATCTGCGCGTTGGCCGTGTCCTCCACCATCGTCGATGTCAGTCCGTTCTCGACCAACGGCGCACTGGTGGTGGCCTCTGCCGCGAAGGAAGAACGCGAAACGCTGTTCCGCCGCTTCCTGGTCTACAGCGGCCTGGTGGTGGCATTCGGCCCGCTGCTGGCCTGGCTGGTGTTCGTGGTGCCGGGCTGGATGTAACCAGCCAACGGTAGCGCCGGCCGCTGGCCGGCAACCCATGATCGCTGGATGGCTTCATGAGGTTGCCGGCCAGCGGCCGGCACTACCTGGCGTTACACTTTGTGCATGGCCATCGCTCCCGCTCCGCGTACTCCGAAGAAGCGCGCTCCTCTGTACGAAGAGGTGGCCGAACACGTGCGCGAGCGGATCTACGACTACCGCCTGCCACCGGGCGAGTGGATCGACGAACCGGCGCTGTGCGAGGAACTGGGCATCAGCCGCACGCCGCTGCGCGAGGCGCTGAAGCTGCTTGCTGCCGAAGGCCTGGTGCAGATCGATGCGGGTCGTGGCAGCAGGGTCACGCGACTGACGCTGGAAGACCTCAACCAGCTGTTCCCGGTGATGGCGATGCTGGAAGGCCGCTGTGCGCATGAAGCGGTCAAGCACATCGACGACGCCGGCGTGCAGCAACTGGAAGACCTGCACGCGGCAATGGAAACGGCGGCCGCAGACGGCAACATCGCCGAGTACTACCGCAACAACTACCTCATCCACGAAACGGTGCAGCATTACGCCGGCAACCCGTGGCTGATCCGCATCACCCACGACCTGCACCGCATCCTGAAGATGCATCGCGGTCGCCAGCTGCTGGCCCCGGGGCGCACCGCGCAGTCGCTGGCCGAACACCGGGAACTGATGGAGTGCTTCCGCCAGCGCGATGCGGCCGGCGCCGAACGCACGATGGAGCGGCATCTGCTCAGCCAGGGCCAGGCCTTGGCCGCGTACGTGGCGAGCGGCGGATTGTTGAACGTGCCTGCGCCGTTGCCGACCGAAGGCGGAAGCTGAGTTCATGGGGTTGCCGGCCAGCGGCCGGCACTACCAGGGCGAGGCCAGGTCACGGTAGTGCCGGCCGCTGGCCGGCAACCTCGATAGGTCACGTCCGGGTAGTGCCGGCCGCTGGCCGGCAACCTGGAAGGTCTCCTCAATCGCCGCCGCCGCAACTGCCGCCGTCACCGCCTCCACCGCTGTCGCCGCTGCCGCAGTCCGAGCTGCTGTAGCTGTGGTGGCTGTTGCTGTCTCCGGAATAGCCGCCGGAGAAATCGGCGGGCCCACTGCCACTACCATCGGCGCGCGCTGGTGAGCCATCGGCAGTAGCCATTGCCATGCACACGATGGCGCCGACCAGCGGCAGCAGCCACACCACCAGCAGCTGCCCGGCGCGGCTGCTGACGGGAAGGTCGTCGCGCCCCAGCACCACGAAGCTGGCCACGAGGTTCAGCCCCAGCACCAGGGCAATCAGGACGAGGGTCACAGCCAGCATGGCGCAGCTCCTTGCATTGGGATCTTCAGGGTGACGCCATCAGCGCCTGGATCCGGCCGCGTTCCTGCAGCGGCCACTGGAAATCGATCGGGTATACGGGTTGGTGACGATCACGCTTGAGCAGGAAGATCCATTCCCGCCCCATTTCGCGATCGCGGGCCGCCGCCAGCGAATCGTGCCACATGCTCCACAAGGGCACCCGCAGAGTCCCGGGCAGCCCCCCGTTCTCCGGTCGCATGACCTCATTGACCTGAAGCACCAGATGGATCTGGTTGTCCAGACCCGGCCCGGTGAGCGCCTTGACGTCGGTCACTGGCCGGCCAGCACCGTCGACCATCTCCACCGCCAGCACCTTGGCTACAACGATTTCCTCGGCCTCTGCCACCAGCGCCTGCAATGGTCTCGGCGCCGCGGACGTTGCCGACGCCGGTGATGCTCCAGCCAGATACCCCAACGCCAGCCCCCCGACAAGCAACAGCGGTCGTAACGTCATCGGCTCTTTCTCCGTCCCTGGGCCCGCAGACGATACCACCACCGCCAGTTCGCCCTGCCTGTCATGAAGATGGGACAATGTAGGGCGCGCCGGCCTGCCCTCAGGGCCGCCGGCCCCCCGCACCACACGGAAGAAGAAGAACAACAACATGCTGAAAGTCATTTTCGATACCGACCCGGGCGTCGACGACGCCCTGGCCCTGCTGTACCTGCACAAGCACCCGCAGATCGACCTGATCGGCGTCACCACCACCTTCGGCAATGCCTCGGTGGAGTCGACCACGCACAATGCGCTGTACCTGAAGCAGGCCTGGGGCTTTGCCGCCCCGGTCGCGCGCGGTGCCGGTGGCCCGCTGCAGCCGGAAGCCACCCCGGAAGCCTGGCCGGTGCACATCCACGGCCACAACGGCCTGGGCAACCACCCGGTGCCGGCCGAACTGGACGTGACCGCCGACGCGCGCCCCGCCCACCAGCTGATCATCGACCTGGTCCGCGCCCATCCGGGCGAGGTGACCCTGGTCGCCGTGGGCCGCATGACCAACCTGGCCCTGGCCCTGCAGCAGGCACCGGACATCGCCGGCCTGGTGCGCGGCGTGGTGCTCATGGGCGGCGCCTTCCACGTCAACGGCAACATCACCCCGGCCGCCGAGGCCAACATCTGGGGCGATGCCGAAGCAGCCGATGTGGTGTTCACCACCGATTGGCCGGTCACCGCGATCGGCCTGGACGTGACCACCCGCGTGGAAATGGACCGTGACGGCCTGGATAAGCTGGCCGCACTCGGCGGCGCCGACGCCGAGCTGGTCCGTGCACTGTCGCAGGACTACGTGGACTTCTACCTGCAGGCCGGCCACAAGGGCATGGTCGTGCACGACTGCTGCGCCTGCATTGCCCTGACCCGTCCGGAGCTGTTCCAGTTCGAGCGTGCCAGCGTGCGCGTGGCCACCGACGGCGTTGCCCGTGGCATGACCATTCCGAAGCCGGAAGGCATGGGCTTCGGCCCCAGCGTGTGGGATGGCCACGTGCTGCAGTCCGTCGCCATCGGCGTGGATGCGGCCGCGGTACTGGCCGACATCGAGCAGACCCTGAAGGTCTGATCGGCTAGCGTCTGGCCCTGCCTGGGACGGTCTCGGGCAGGGTCCACAGCACCGGAAGCACCAGCACTGCCACCAGCGCGATCATCGCGCCCGGTGCCGCCGCCCAGCCGCTGCGTTCCACCCACCATTGCGCCAGCCAAGGCGTCGCGCCGCCGAACACCGCGGTGGCCATGGTCACACCCAGTGCCAACCCGCTGACCCGGCCTTCGCCCGGGAACTGCTCGGCCGTGGCCGGGGCCGCGACCGCACTGACACCACCGGCCACGCAGGCCAGCAGCACGGCGGCCAGCGCGATGCCCAGCGCCGTCGCCTGCGCCATCCACGCGAACAGGGACAGCGGCAGCAGCGCTGCCAGCACGGTCAGGCCCAGCAGCACCGGCCGTCGTCCGACGCGGTCGGACAATGCGCCGCACAGTGGCGTGATCGCGATCACCGCCACTGCCGCAATCGTCGACAGCCACAGCGCATCGGCTTCGTCATGACCCTGCGCATGCAGGAACGACGGCACGTAGGTGATGCCCACGTAGTAGGTGATCGAGCCCAGCGCCGAGATCGCGAAGGTGCGCGCCACTGCTGCGGGATGGTTGCGGAGCACATGCCGCAGCGGCGTGGCGGGAATGCTGCCCTCGCGCTGCTGGCGCTCGAACTCAGGCGATTCACGCATGCCCGACCGCGCAACCAGGATCACCAGTGCCAGCGCGGCACCGAAGAAGAACGGAATGCGCCAGCCCCAGCTGTCCAGCTGCGCGATGGGTAGCAGCGCGACCGTGAGCGCGGAAATCGCCACCGCCAGCAGCGCCCCCACTTCGCTGGCTGCCGACGCCAGCGAGGTCACCAGGCCTCGTCGCCGCACGGGTGCGCTTTCCAGCAGGTAGGCCACCACGCCGGTGTATTCGCCGCCCACCGAAAACGCCATCACGCAGCGCAGTACCAGCAGCAGCACGCCCGCCGTGGTGCCTGCGGTGGCCGCGGTTGGCAGCAGCGCAGTGGCCAGCATTGCCGCCGCCATCAACGCCATCGAAGCCAGCAGCATCCAGCGCCGGCCCAGGCGGTCGCCCAGGTGGCCGAAGCACAGCGCGCCCAGCGGACGCATCAGGTAGGACACCGCGAAGCCAGCCAAGGTCACCAGCAACGCCTGCTCGCCACCGCCGAAGAACACCCGCGACAGCACCGTGGCGAAGTACAGGTACAGGGTGAAGTCGTACCACTCCACCACCGTGGACAGGCCCGCCACCCACATCGAGCGCTGCCGCGCCGCAGTCATTGCGTGTTCGCCTTCAACAGCCTCGGTCCCGGTTGGGCAGGTTCCGCGCAGCGTGGCATGGACGGGGTGAAATGCCGGTCATCGGCTGTCGACTGCGTGCATGCACTGGGTTTCATGACCGGTGAAGCGCTCACCGCCAGGGCCGAAGCAGAAGCATCCTTGCTGGAACACAAGGCCGGGCAACTCAGCCCGGCAGCTGCAGTTCCGCCCGCAGCCCGCCACCCTCGCGGTTGTGCAACCTCAGCGAACCACCCAGCGACTGCGCCAGCTGCACCGCGATGGCCAGTCCCAGACCGGTCCCTCCGGTATCGCGGTTGCGCGAGCTCTCCAGCCGGTGGAACGGTGCCAGCACTGCCTGCAGCTGGTCCTCGGGAATGCCGGGGCCACGGTCGGAAATGCTGATCCACACCCTTCCGGCCGTATCGCGGCCCGCCTCGATCTCGGCGGCGCCGGCGTAGCGCAATGCGTTGTCGACCAGATTGCCGACCACGCGGCGCAGCGGCTGCGGCCAGGTCTGCACGACCAGTCCAGCGGGCGCACCGCCAGTGACCGGCTTGCCCATGTCCTCGTAGTCGCCGACCACACTGGCGAGGAACGCGCCCAGGTCCATCGACACCGGCGCGCCAGCGGCAACGTGGCTGCTGCGCGCATAGGCCACGCCCTCACGCACCAGCTGCCCAAGGTGATCGAGGTCGGCCAGCAGGCGCTGCTGGGTGCTGTCTTCAGGCAGGGTCTCCACCCGAAGCTTCATGCGCGTGATGGGGGTCTGCAGGTCATGCGAGATCGCGGCCAGGATCTGCAGCCGCTCGCTGACATGGCCACGGATCCGCGCCTGCAGTGCATTGAGCGCGGCTGCGGCCGTGCCCACTTCGGCGGGGCCGTCTTCGGGCAGCATCGGTGCGTCCTTGCCAGGCTGCAGTTGCTCGACGGCGTGCGAGAGCTGCCGCAGCGGGCGCAATGCCAGCCGCACCGCCAGCCAGGCGCATACCAGCAGCAGGGCCAGCTGCACCAGCAGCACGGCCGGCAGCCAGCGCGCCAGCGGCAGGCCCGACGGTGTGACTTCGATGGTCAACGGTGAACCGTCGTGCAGGCGCAGCTCCACTTCAAAACGTTCCGGCAGCCGTGCCACCTGCCGCGCCTGCAGCGGATAGCGGTGTTCCAGACTGTCATCGATGATGGCGGTGACCTGGCGCGCACGATCGGTTTCCAACGCCGGGCCGGCCTGTGCCGGGCGCAACAGGTAACGGTACGTGCGCCGCTCCAACCGCGGCACCCAGGCCTGGCGCTGGTCGGCCGGCAGGTGTTCCAGCAGGGCCACGCTCACTGCTGCATCCTCGTCCAGGTTGCGCAGCATCATGCTGCGGGTGGACTGGTAGCGTTCGTAGAACAACAGGCCGAAGGACAGCGCATGGGCCAGGATCAAACCGCCCAGCAGCACCAGCAGCAGGCGCGCCGACAGCGTGCGCGGCCACGGCAGGCGGCGCGCGCGGGCGTTCATTCCTCCGGCCCCAGCAGCTGCACCGGCACGCTGAACACGTAGCCTTCGCTGCGCACGGTCTTGATGTAGGTGGGCTCACGCGCGTCATCGCCCAGGCGCTGGCGCACGCGGCTGACCAGGAGATCGATGGAACGATCGAACAGTTCTGCATCACGGCCCTGGGTAAGGCTGAGCAGCTGGTCGCGGCTGAGCACACGGTTGGCGTGGTCGAGAAACACGCGCAGCAGTCGGAATTCCGCACCGCTGAGCGGATAGGCGGTGTCCTGCGCATCCAGCAGATGGCGGGCAGTGGTATCCAAGCGCCAGTCGCCGAAGGCCAACTGGCGGCCGGCTTCACTCACCTGCAGGTTCGGCGGCAGCATCTGCGTGCGCCGGATCACCGCATTGATGCGCGCCAGCAGTTCGCGTGAGGAGAACGGCTTGGTCACGTAGTCATCGGCGCCCATTTCAAGGCCGATGATGCGGTCGGTTTCGTCGTCGCGGGCGGTCAGCAGCACCACCGGCACCGCGCGATGCTTGCCGGCACGCAGGTTGCGGCACAGGCTCAACCCGTCCTCGCCGGGCATCATCACGTCCAGCACCACCAGGTCCACCGCGTGGGTGTCCATCAGCGCGCGCATCGCACGGCCGCCATCGGCCTGGCTGACGCGCAGGCCGTTGCGCTGCAGGTAGTCGGCCAGCATCTGGCGGATCTCGCTGTCATCGTCGACGACAAGGATGTGCGGTACGTGGTTCATTGCGTTCTCGATGAAGACGGAGGTCAAGGCCGCGCGGCGCGGCCATGGTAGCGCGGCTCAGGGGCTGGCCAGCAGGCGCTGGATCTCGCTTTCGGTACGTGCGTAATCGCCTTCACCGTAGTGGCGGTAGACCACCCTGCCCTGCCGGTCGACCAGGTAAAGCGCCGGCCAGAAGCGGTTGCCCCAGGCGTTCCAGATCCGGTACTGGTTGTCCTGCACCACCGGCCAGGTGATATCCAGCCGCGCGATGGCCTTGCGCACATTGCCGGGCAGGCCTTCGTAGGCGAACTCCGGAGTATGCACGCCGATCACCTGCAGGCCCTGCCGCGCGTAACGTGCATGCCACTGGTGCACATGCGGTGCCACGTTGAGGCAGTTGCTGCAGGCGTAGGTCCAGAACTCGACCAGCACCACCTGCCCACGCAGTTGATTCAACGCGAGCGGTGGGCTGTTGTGCCAGGGCCCGCCGCCATCGAACCCGGCAGCAGGAGCGGCCTGCGCCGGATGCGCACCGGCCTCCGGGCTGGGCAAGGCCATCAGCAGCGCCGCCCCACCCAGCAGGCCCAGCAGCAACGGCAGTACATACACACGCAGCGCGCCCATCGTTCAGCCTCCCTGCTCGGCCAGCGGCAGTTCGGCCGGCTTCACGCCTGCGGCCTCCAGAATGCTGTCAGCCACCTGAGCCGGGTGCGAGAGCAGCGACACATGGCTGCTGCCGATCGATTGCAGCTGCGCGCCAATGCGCTTTGCGGTGGCCGCCTGCAGTTGCGGCGACAACATGCGGTCGTCACGGCTGAGCACGTACCAGCTCGGCTTGCTGCGCCATGCGGCCACAGTGACGGACTCACCCAGCGCGCTGGCCTTCAATGGCACCTGCGTGCTGTACAACAGTGCAGCGGTCTTCTTCATCACATCCGGTGCGAAGTCCTGGGCGATGGCGTCGGCTGGCAGGGTCAGGTAGCCGTCCTTCTCCTGCAGGCGCGTCAGGCCCGGGCCGACCGGATAGCCCTCGCCCTGCTGTGCCGATGACTGCCCGGCATCCGGTGCGAATGCGGCCACGTACACCAGCGCCTGCACCTTGGGATCGTTGCCCGCTTCGGTGATGACCGTGCCGCCCCAACTGTGGCCGACCAGCACGACCTTGCCCGGTGCGGCGGCAATCGCGCGACGGGTGGCGGCCACATCGTCGGCCAGCGAGGTGAGCGGGTTCTGCACGGCCACCGCAGGCAGTTTCCAGTCATGCAGGGTGGTGATGACCTTGTTCCAGCTGGAGCCATCGGCGAAGGCACCGTGGACCAGGATGACGGTGGGCGCGGCGCCGGCATCGGCCTCGGCGGCGAATGCCGGCGTCGCGACGCCGGCAAGGGCGAGGGCAGCGGCGAGCAGGGTGGTGCGGATCATGGGTGGCACTCCGGTGTTGGGAATGGCCATTTCCGCCTGGGGGTGTATCGGCGCTGTTTCGCTGCGAGGCAGAGTTGTACCGGACTGTAGGGCGGCGGCGGATTTCTACAGTTGGATACATTCGGCCGCTGGGCATGGCCCGGCGAACGCCCGACGCGGCGTCTTTGTATCTGACTGTACGAACCCCCTGACACAGCCACAGTCGCTGACAAAACCCCGGGCAACAGCACACGTTGCCGATACCTGCGTGGCTCGAAATGGCCTCCATCGACCACTGGCCCGCAGGACACTCCCATGATCAGCTCCGCTTCTTCCGTGTATACACCCCGCCTGGACGCCGTCGGCCGCTGGCTCTCGCCATTGGCGCTGCGCGTCCTGCTGGCCTGGGAGTTCTTTGAATCGGGCCGCGAGAAGCTGGGCGGACAGAACTGGTTCGCCGACCTGGAAGGGCGTTTCCCGTTCCCGTTCTCCACCCTGCCTGCATCACTCAACTGGCAGCTGGCCACCTGGCTGGAACTCGTGGGCGCGGTGATGCTGCTGCTAGGCCTGGCCACGCGCTCGGTGGCCTACATCTTCTGGGTGCTGACCCTTGTTGCCATCGCTGCCGTGCACTGGCCGGACCAATGGAACAGCCTGGGTGAGCTGTGGCAGGGCTACGCAATCACCGACCAGGGCTACGGCAACTTCAAGCTGCCGCTGCTGTTCCTGGCCATGCTGCTGCCGCTGATCCTCAACGGCGGCGGTGCACTCAGCCTGGACCGCCTGCTGGCCGGCCCGCAGCGCGCCGCGGCGGGCAACGACGGCCTCGGCTGGGGCGTGAGCCTGATCGCCCTGCTGCTGCCGGTCGCCGCGCTGCTGCCCGGTATCGGTTTCGGTGGCGCACTACTCGGCGGCGCCCTGCTGCTGGGTTACCGACTGCGCCGTCGCCGCAACGCCTGATCCGCTTCACCCCTTCCCGCGCTTCTTCCCTTAGCTTCCGTCGCCTTCAAGCGGCGTCCATCCCGCACGCCCTGCGTGCCCATCCAAGGAGTCATCACCATGTCCGTCTCGACCAAGAACACCGCTGCTTCCTGTCTGCCGCGCATCGGCGCCATCGGCATCGCCCTGGCCGGTGGCCTGCTGCTGGCCGGCCAGGCGGCCGCGATCCAGCCACTGGCCATCGGTGCCGTGACCATGAGCGCCGCCGCCGAAGGCAAGTGCGGTGAAGGCAAGTGCGGCGCCAACAAGGCCGCCACTGGCAAGCCTGCCGCCAAGGCCAAGGTGGCCGAAGGCCAGTGTGGCGAAGGCAAGTGCGGCGACGCTTCGTTTGCCCGCACCGACCGTGACCACGACGGCCGGGTCTCGCGTGCCGAGTTCAACGCCGTGGCGGCCAAGCGCGCCGCTGAATTCGACCGCATCGACACCGACCACGACGGCTACATCAGCGAACAGGAGGCGCACGACTACCTGCGCAGTGTCTACACCGCCAACGGCAAACCGATGCCGAAGGGCCTGTTCTCCCGCGTCAACGACTGATCGTTCCCCCCGGCGCCGCCGCCACGGCGGCGCCACTGCCCTGGAGTACCGTCGCATGCGCTTGCCCCTGCCTTCCGCCAGTGCCGGTCTCGGCCTGCGCCGTGGCCTGATCGATGAACTGCTGGCGATGCCGGCCGATGCCATCGACTTCCTCGAAGTGTCGCCGGACAACTGGATCGGAGTTGGCGGTGCCCACGGCGCCGCGCTGCGCCAGCTGAGTGAGCGCCACCGCCTGACCTGCCACGGCCTGTCGCTGTCGCTGGGAGGGCCGGACCCGCTGGACGGTACCCTGCTGGCGCAGACCCGCGCGTTTCTCGACCTGCACCAGGTGCAGCTGTACAGCGAACACCTGAGCTACTGCGCCGCCGGCGGCCATGTCTATGACCTGCTGCCGCTGCCGTTCACCACTGAGGCCGTGCATCACGTTGCCGGTCGCATCCGCCAGGTGCAGGACACACTGGGCCGGCGCATCGCCGTGGAGAACATCTCCTACTACGCCGTGCCAGGCGCGGACATGAGCGAGATCGACTTCATCACTGCAGTGCTGGCCGAGGCCGACTGCGACCTGCTGCTGGACGTCAACAATGTCTTCGTCAACGCCTGCAACAACGGCTACGACGCCTTCGATTTCCTGGCACGCGTGCCGGCGCATCGCGTCGCCTCGCTGCACGTGGCCGGCCACTTCGACGAAGACGATGGCTTCAAGATCGACACCCACGGCGCGCCGGTGAAGGGCGTGGTCTGGGCGCTGCTGGGGGAGGCCTATGCGCGTGTCGGCGTGCGCCCCACCCTGCTGGAGCGCGATTTCAACTTCCCGCCTTTGGCCGAGCTGCTGGCCGAGGTGGAGCAGATCCGCCACGCGCAGGCCGATGTGCTGCCGCCCGAGGTGGCCCATGGCTGGAGCCGCTGGCCACCCTGCAGCAGCGCTGGGCCGACCATGTACGCGACCCATCGATGCCCGCGCCTGAGGGCATCGATGCACGGCGGATGGCGGTCTACCGCCGCCTCTGCATCGACAGCCTGGACAGCCTGCTGGCAGGCAGCCTGCCGCGCCTGCAGGCGCAACTGGGTGATGCCTGCTGGCGCGACACCGTGGAGCACTACTACGCGCGGCATGCCTGCCATACCCCGCTGTTCCCGCAGATCGCCGGCGAATTCGCCGCGTGGCTGGGCGTGCAGGCAGACCTCGCGCTGCCGGGCTGGGTGGCGGAACTGGCGCATTACGAAAGCACGCAGCAGGCACTGCACATTGAAGCGCGGGACACCGGCCAGCAGCCGTTGCATGCGCCACAGGCAGGCAGCGTGCTGGCGCTGTCTCCACTGGTGCGGGTGCTGGGCTACCAGTGGCCTGTGCATGAGGACGCCGGCCAGAACGGTGCGCCTACCACGATGCCGACGTTGCTGCTGCTGCGACGCCTGGGTGACTTCAGCCTGCAGGTGCAGGAACTTTCACCGCTGGCATATGCGCTGCTGTCGGCGTTCGGCGATGACGGCGCCCGTGCGGAAGACGCGCTGCAGGTACTGGCCGATCTTCATGGCGTGGCCGCCGACGAACTACGCACAGCCTGCATTCCGCTGCTGGGCGAGCTGTGCGCGGCCGGCGTGCTGGTTGTGCCGAACGACTGTTGAAGGCGCCGGCCAGCGGCCGGCACTCCCCATTCCTTGGCCGGCCAGAGGCCGGTGCCACCCATTTCCTGATTCGAGGTTTGATCATGGCTGTTTCCAATACGTCCTCCCTGCACGGCTGGCGCCTGTTCGTGGCCATCGCCGTGGTCCTGATCGCCTTCGCACTGGCGGCGTTCACCCTGCAGCCCGACGTGGTCGAGGGCAGCCGCGCGGCGATCCGGGTGACGGCACGCACATCGTTCCTGCTGTTCCTGGTCGCCTTCACCGCATCCTCGTTCGCCAGCCTGCTGCCCGGCCCGTTCACCCGCTTCCTGCTGCGCGAGCGTCGCATCGTCGGCCTGTCGTTCGCGTTCTCGCACCTGCTGCATGCGGTGGCGATCACCGCCTTCGGCATCCTCAACCCCGCGTTCTGGCCGGCGCGCTCAGCCCTGGCCAACCTGCCGGGCACGATCGGCTATGTAGCCATCCTCGCCCTGGCCATCACCTCGCATCGTGGCATCGCCCGCCGCATGGGTCCCACTGCGTGGCATCGCCTGCACGTGACCGGTATGTGGATCATCGCCGCAGTGTTCACCTATTCGTACTTCAAGCGCGTGCCCGGCAACTTCTGGTACGCGGTGCCCTCCGCGTTGCTCTTCACCGCCGTCGTGGTGCGTGCGATCGCCAAGCGGGCGCAGTCGCTGCGGCGCGATGCGCATGCGCGGCCGCCGCTGCGGAGTTCTTGAGGAGGCGGTTACCTGTAGAGCCGAGCCCATGCTCGGCTGCCTCTGGTTCAGCCGAGCATGGGCTCGGCTCTACAGAGGGATCCCAGCACGAAAGGCAGCGAATTCCCTGCGGAAAGGGATCTGACCCCACTTCAGGTCACGGGGCGCGGCGCAGGGTGATCAGGGTGATCTCCGACGGCACGCCGATGCGCGCGGGGAATCCGGCCCACAGGCCAGCGCCATTGCTCACGTACAGTGTCATCCCGTCCACCTCGTAACGCCCGGAGACATAGCCACCGTTGGCCCGCTTCACCAGCTGGTCCATGCCGATGATCTGGCCGCCGTGGGTATGCCCGGACAACTGCAGCTTCACACCGCGCGCAGCGGCCTCACGCGCATTGCGTGGGCGATGATCGAGCAGGATCACCGGCGCGGAGGGATCGGCGCCAGCCAATGCAGCGTCCATATCCGGCAGCGGCAGGCCGTAGCGTGCCGCCACCGGGTCGGTGACACCGGCGATGGTCAGCGCCGCATCGCCACGCCGCACCTGCATGTGGCTGTTCTCCAGCACCTGCATGTGCAGCGCGCGAAACGCCTGCATCCACGCCTGGTACTGCGCGTAATACTCGTGGTTGCCGGTGATGGCGACGACGCCGTCCGGCGCCCGCAGGTCCACGAGTGGACGCGCGTCGTCACGGCGGGCCTCGACACTGCCGTCGATCAGGTCGCCGGTGATCACGATCAGGTCCGGCGTCAGTGCGTTGCTCTGGTCCACCACCCTGCGCACCCAGTCACCGGTCAGCAGGCGGCTGGCGTGGATGTCGGTCAGCTGCAGCACGCGATAGCCGTCGAACGCGGCCGGCAGATCCTTGATCGCCACGTCGATCTGCCGAGGCTGGGGCACCGCCATGCCCTGGCTGATGCCATAACCACTGACCAGCAGGGCCAGCAAGCCGGCCGCCGGTCGCAGACTCCGCGTGCGCAATGCGGCTACCGCGCGTGGCCAGCGCAGCAGGCGGGAAGCAAGCAGGCTCACGTCCAGCGCCAGCATCAGCAACGCCAGCAGCAACACCGCCGTGGAGCCGGTGGCCAGCGTGGCGATGGCCAGTTTCGGAATCTCGGGCGAGGCCATCGTGCCCCAGAACATGGCGACGATGCGCAGCTGCACGGCAACGCCCACCAACAGCAGTGACAGCACGACTTTCATCCAGGTGGGCATGCGCAGTGGCCAGAACAGGCGCCAGGCCACATACAGGCCCATCAACAAACCGATCGTACTCAGCACTGCAACCATCCATGACAGAAAGCGGGCCCGCCATGGTGACGGTTGCGGGCCGTGTTGTGTAGAGCCGAGCCCATGCTCGGCTTCTCAACATGCAGCCGAGCATGGGCTCGGCTCTACATCAACAGGCGGGTCAGGCCATTCCGTCGAGGCGCTGCACGCGCAGGCGGGCAATGCGACGCTTCTCCATCGCCAGTACGGTGATGCGTACATCCGCGATCTCCACTGCGTCACCGATGTCCGGCAGGCGTCCCAGGCGCTCCAGCACCAGGCCGGAGATGGTCATGTAGTCGGCACTGCGCGGCAGCGATACGCCCGCCAGGCGCTGCAGATCGTCCAGGGTCAGCGCACCGTCGGCCTCCCACTGGCCTTCCCCCTGCATGACCACGCCATAGCGCTCGTCCTGGGTGTCGACCAGGTCACCGGCAATGGCCGCCAACAGGTCGTTGGCGGTCACCAGGCCTTCCACGCTGCCGTACTCGTCCACCGCCACCGCCAGCGGCACCGGGTGCTGGCGGATCAGTTCCAGCGCCTGCAGCGCACTGGCGCTGGACAGCACGTACTGCGGCTCACGCAGGTTGCCTTCCAGCTGCAGCGGCTTGCCCTGCAGCAGGTCGGCCAGCAGGTCGCGGCTCTGCACCACGCCTCGCAGGCTGTCCAGGTCGCCGTCGCCGACCAGCAGGCGGGTGTGCGGCGATGCCACCAGGCGTGCCACCACGTCGTCCTGTCCACGCGCCAGGTCGATCCACTGCACGTCGGCGCGCACAGTCATCACGCTCGACACCGGGCGATCCGCCAGCCCCAGCACGCTGCGGATCATCTCGTGCTCGGCCGGCTGCAGGCGCTCTTCGGCATCGACGTGTTCGTCAGCACTTTCGTCGTCGTGGCCATTGGTCGGGCGCGCGCCCAGCATGCGCAGCACCGCATCCGCAGTACGTTGGCGGAACGGCTGGCGGCGCTCGTTGCGCTCGCGGTTGAAACGTACCCACTGGTTGAATGCCTCGACCAGGATCGAGAAAGCGATGGCCGCGTACAGGTAGCCCTTCGGGATCTTGTAGCCCAGGCCCTCGGCCACCAGGCTGAAACCGATCATCAGCAGGAAGCCCAGGCACAGCACCACCACCGTGGGATGCTTGTTGACGAAGCGGGTCAGCGGCTTGCTGGCCACCAGCATCAATGCCATCGCGATGGTCACCGCGGCGTACATCACGCCCAGGTTGTCGACCATGCCGACCGCAGTGATCACCGAGTCCAGCGAGAACACCGCGTCGAGTACCACGATCTGTGCCACGACCATCGCGAAGCTGGCGTAGACCTTCTTGCCATTGTCCTCGTGCTGGCGGCCTTCCAGCCGCTCATGCAGTTCCATGGTGCCCTTGAACAGCAGGAACAGGCCGCCACCCAGCAGGATCAGGTCGCGTCCGGAGAAACTGTGGTCGAACAGCGTCAACAGCGGCTCGGTCAGCTTCATGATCCAGGCCAGCGCGGCCAGCAGCACCAGCCGCATCAGCAGGGCCAGCGCCAGGCCGATCACCCGCGCGCGGTCACGCTGGTGCGGCGGAAGCTTGTCGGCAAGGATCGCGATGAACACCAGGTTGTCGATGCCGAGAACGATCTCCAGCACGACCAGGGTTGCAAGGCCCATCCATATCGAGGGGTCAGCCAACCATTCCATTTCAGGTCCGTTTCGTCAGTAGGTAGGGAAAAAGGGAAAGCACTCAGTCAGCGTCGTGCGCCTGCGTCGGGTCATGCCCGAGCAGATCACCGGGCGTGCACTGCAGCTCACGGCAGATCGCATCCAGGGTGGAAAAGCGGATGGCACGCGCCTTGCCGGTTTTCAGGATCGACAGATTGGCCAGGGTGATGTCGATGCGCCCGGCCAGCTCGGACAGGGTCATGCCCCGTTCCTGCAGCATGCGGTCCAGGGTGATGACAATCGCCATCAGATGACACCATCGAGGTCATCGCGCATCGCTGCGCCCACGGCGAACACGCGCGCCAGCACGAACAGCATCAGCACCGCCACCAGGCCGGTGATCGACATGCCGCCGCCCACCTCCATCCAAGTGAAGTCGGGCCCCATCCAGGCCGCGTAAGCGCCGATCAGGATCGACAGCAGCTCCATCGCCAGCATCAACCACGCCATGCGTTGCAGGCGCTGCGCGTTGGCGTGGGTGAACGGCCGCTCGCGCGCCGCCGACTTCAGCAGCCGCAGCAGATGGCGCAGGAACAGCAGGCACAGCACCAGCAGCGCGACGATCGCGCCCAGGCCGAGGCAGAAGTGCAGGAACAGGTCGTTGCCGTGCGCGGCAACAGCACCGGCATCATGGACGCTGTCGAGTAGCCAGCGGCGGTCATGGGCGACCAGCGGCACGGCCAGCAGTGCGGCCAGGATGCCCAGCCAGCACATCGCCCGGACGGCCTGTACGGCGGCCTGGGCCAGGGTGAACAGGCCTCGCGCGGGACTGGCGCGGGCGGGACGAGCGGTCAAGCGGCCTCCGGCATTGGGGTGGCCTCGCCGCCCCGGAGTGGATTTATCGATAAACGATATACCACACGCCGCGTGAAAGGCTGAATCGCGCGCGTGGCCCCTGTCAGGGCCCAGGCGCGCCCTGCTCCAGCATCGCTTCGCCCGGGGCCGCCGAGGCCATCGCCTGCACGCCTGCATCGGCCGCCTGCCGCGTGACCAGGCGGAAGCGCACCTGCAGCGTGCCCTGCCCCGGCGTGGCCCAGCCGTACTGGATGGCCACCTGATCGGCCGACAGTGGCCCACGCCCTGGCAGCGATCGCACCTGCAACGGCTTGGGTGCGGCCTGCACCAACCGGGCGAATCCCTTCTGCACGACCGCTGCGTCGGCCTTTTCGGCGTAGACCGTACACGTGCCATCGTCAGCCCAGCTCACCGCATAGCGGCCACTGGCCAGAGGCACCATCCACGCCACGCCCGATTGCCCCTGCAACAGCGTGGCGGCTTCGGCGGGCTGCAGCGGCGACAACCCGTTGGATTCCATCAACGACTGCAACCGCGCCGGCGCACCGATGTGCTGCATGCAGGCGGTGTCGAACAGCTCGCTGAAGGGATCCTGCGCCGGGGCCTTGGCCTTGGGCGTACGCGCGGGTTGCGCCACCGCCAGGGTGGGCAGCAGGGCCAAAGCCAGCCAGAAGAACGCAGGACGCATCGGGATTCCACGCTACGGAAAACAGCAGGGAGGATGGCAAAGGCCTGGCGCGCCGCGCAATGGCCGCGATGGCCACCAGCCTCCCGCTGCCGGGTCAGACTGCCATTTCGCCCTGGTCCTCGCCATCCCAATAGTGGATGCGGCTGGCGCGCACGTGAATCAGTACCAGCCCCGGTGTATCCACGCCCTGCTCGAACCAGCGCTCAAGATCCTTCACCCAGTGCTCGCGCATCACAGCGCGATCGCGCACCAGCGCCGCCCTTCCCTGCACGTGCACGAACAACGGCGGCTTGCCCAGCAGTGACCTGCTGCCGGAAAAACCCAGCGCAACGGCGGGGTCAGCCTCAATCTCGTGCACCATGTCGGTGTCTTCTGTGGTGAAGAACCAGCTGTCACCGTCGTAGTCCACGTCACCGTTGTTGCTCATCGGACGACCGGCAATTTCTCCGCCGGCGCGGGTCTGCAGCATGGTGAAATCGATGTCGGCCATCTTCTTGGCCAGTTCGGGCAGTGTGAGCTGGGTCATGGTGTCGTCCTTCATCAAGTGGAATCCCAGCGTCTGCGCAGAGTGGTGACCGAAGCGTGGAAGGTCAATGTCGGCTTCTTCACAGAAAGCGAGATAGGGCGCGTGGCGCGTGCGTGACGCGCTGCTCACCACCCCACCTGCGTTTGCAGCAGCTGCACGCCCCATCGCGCGCCGGGCGATCCTGCAGACGCTGCGACGGGTGCATGCACGCATTGGCTGACGCGTGCCATCAGCGCGTGATGCGACCGCCCCCCGCCACCCGTACCCGATCGCGCCCCTGCGCCTTGGCCCGGTACATGGCCGCATCGGCGGCACGCAGCAGGGTGCGCCAGCCGAGCGCGTCGGTGCCGCCCTCGGCCACGCCGAAACTGGCGGTCACCCGCAGCACGGTGCCACCGGCCAGCTCGATGTCCATCTGCTGCAGGGCCAATCGCAATGACTCGGCCAGCTGGCGGCCACCGGCCAGATCACCGTCGGCCAGCAGCACCAGGAACTCCTCACCACCATAGCGGGCGATGCTGTCGCTGCGGCGCAGGTGGCGCTGCAGCAACTGCGCCACCTGCACCAGCACTTCGTCGCCGGCTTCATGGCCATGGCCATCGTTGATCGCCTTGAAGCGATCCACATCCAGCAGGATCACCACGGCGCTTGCATCGCCTCCGGCGTGCCTCTGCTGCACCACCTCATCCAGCGCGCGCCGGTTCAACAGTCCGGTCAGCTCGTCGGTGCCGGCGAGCTGGCGCAGCTCGCTGGTCAGTGCCGAGCGCTCGCGCGATTTCTCACGCAGTACTTCGATGGCGTCGAACAGGCGCTGCATCTCGGCCAGCGGATGGGTGACATGCTGCTCCGGGCCAGGTGCATCCGTGGCGAGCTGGATCACCTGCTTCTGCGCCTGCAGCAGTGGCTGCAGGATCTGCAGGTGGGCGATGCGCAGGGCCACGCCCAGCACCACCAGCGTGCCCAGCGCGGTCGCCACCAGCACAGCCAGGCGCATGGCCTCGCGGTTGCGGGTGCGTTCGTAGCGGGCGATGGACACGCTCAGGTAGCCATCACGCAGGGCTTCCAGCGACTGCAGGGTAGGCACGTAGCGCGTGGTGAACTCGGCAGCGGTCCACGGCGGTGGTACACCACGGCGGCCATCCTCGATCAACTGCTCGATCATCGGCAGCGATTCGCCGAAGAACTGCCGTCGTGCCATGTCCCAGTGCCATGACAGTTCCGGGTCGCTGCGGAACACCGACTCATGGCTACCCGCCAACCGCCACAGCTCCAGCAGGCGGCCCTCGGTCTGCAGTGCAGCGCGTACCTGCTCCTCGCGCCATGCCCCCGGTACCGCGACCGGCGCCATCACGTTCGAGGCCAGGCGGCCGCCATGTTCGCGAAGATCGATCAGCACCTGGCCCTGCATCGCCGGAATCGCCGCTTCACGGTCGGCGCTGACCAGCACGTTGATCTGTGCCGAGGTCAGCAGGTGCAGGCGATCAACCACGGCGAACATGCCACTGATCGCACGCTCCACCGCCTCCACCCGGCGCGCATCGTGCGGTTGCGCCACCACCCGGTCCACCGCAGCCCGCGCCGACTGCAGGCGACGTTGCGCGTCGGCCAGCAGGCCACGCTCATCCAGCACGCCCGGGTCGTTCTTGAACACGGTCTCCAGCTGCAGCATGGCGGTGTCGACCCGCTTGCGCGCGGCCGCCAGCTGCGCGGCCAGCCGCGCCTGTTCGGCGGCGTCGGCCGGGTCAGCCCCCAGCAGGCTGTTGGCCGGACCGCGCTCGGCCGAAGCCAGGTTGGCGAGATCGAAGGTCTGCCGCAGCTGGCGCAGGCTGGCCAGGTTGTCTTCGGCGCCGGTGTAGCGCAGCGTGCCCTGGACCAGGGCGATGGCCATCAACGGCAGCGTGCACACCACGAACAGCCCAGCCAGGATCCAGACCCAGGTCCGCAACCTGATGGGCGATGCCTTGCCGGCCATGCAGAATTCCCCTGAAGTGCGGCTCACTGTAGCGAGCGGCTCCGGCGGCGCCAAGCCAGCGCCGTACGATCCGCCGGGGTGGATATAGCGCAGCGCGCGCGAACGCGCCGACAACGCCGGCGCCCCCCGTCCAGCCGGTCAGATGCGACAGGTCACGCCGGGTCAGATCCAGCGCTGGTCGACCAGTTCGCGTTTCACGTAAGCGTAGAACACCGGTGCCGCCACCAGCCCGGGCAGGCCGAACGCCGCTTCCATCACCAGCATGGCCAGCAGCAGCTCCCATGCGCGGGCCTGGATTTCACCGCCGACGATGCGCGCGTTGAGGAAGTATTCCAGTTTGTGGATCACGATCAGGTACAGCAGCGCGGCCACGGCCACGTAGAACGAGACTGACAGCGCGACGATGGTGATGATCGTGTTGGAGATGATGTTGCCCACCACTGGCAGCAGGCCGGCGATGAAGGTGATCAGTACCAGCGTCTTGGACAGCGGCAGATGCACGCCGAACAGCGGCAGCACGCCCAGCAGGAAGATGGCGGTGAACACGGTGTTGAGCAGCGAGATCTTCACCTGCGCGAACACCACCTGGCGGAACGCGGTGGCCAGGCGGCTGGTGCGCCCGATCAGTTCCTGCGCCAGCGGCCCCATTTTCGGCAGCGGAAGTTCGTCGTACAGCGCGATCATCGCCCCCAGCACCATGCCGATCAGTACGCGCACGCCCACCTGCACCACCGACGTGCCGGCCACGCCCAGCTGGCGCTGGTGTTCGGCGGCCCAGTCATTCAGCGCCGCACGCAGCGCCGGCATGTCTTCGGGGATATACGGCTGCAGCAGCGCCGGTACCTGGTGGCGCGACGAATTGAGGATGTCCATCAGCCGCGCCAGCAGCGCGTCCGGCCCGCCGGTCTCGTTGCGGAAGAACGACGCCACGCCAATGCCGGCCAGCACCAGTCCGCTGATGATGATCGCCGACAGCACGATCACCGCGATTGCCCGCGCCCTTCCCGGCGGCAGCCTGCCTTCCACGGTCGACGCCAGCACGTGGGTCAGCTGGAACACCAGCAGCCCCGACAGCAGGGTCACCACCAGGCCCAGCTTCAACGCCAGCCACATGCCCAGCAACATCATCAGCCAGGCCGCGATCCTCGGAACGGGGGGCTTGGGCTGGGCAACGAGGGCGTCTTGCATGGGCGGCGCGTCCGGGCGGGGTGGCCCATGGTAGAGGATTGGCGACGACGATTCCGGGTGCAGGATGAACGGGCATCAGGCCTCGTGCTGCGACAGCACTGCTGCAGCCCGCGCCGACTCATTCGCCATAGCTGGCGTTGTTCTTGCCCTGGCGCTTGGCGTGGTAGAGCGCGCGGTCGGCCAATGCCAGCCAGTCCTCGACGCTGCCGCCCCGCGGCGTGGCAGCAATGCCGATGCTGACGCTGAACTCGATGCCCGGCGTTGCCTGCCGTGCTGCTTCCAGAAGTTGCAGACGAACCCGCTCTGCCACATGCATCGCATCGATGGGCGCACAGTCCTGCAGCAGCACGACGAACTCGTCGCCTCCCAGCCGCGCAGGGGTATCGCCGGGCCGGGCGAAGGCGCGCAAGGTGGAGGCGATATGGCGCAGCACTTCGTCCCCGGCACGATGACCATGCGAGTCATTGATGCGCTTGAAGTCATCCACATCAAGCATCAGCAGGCAGGCGAAACCACCCTGCCCCTGCGCCTTGTCCAGTGCCTGCTGCGCGCGGACGATCAGGAAGCTGCGGTTGGCCAGCTCCACCAGCGGGTCCATCCGGCTCAGCCGCTTCAACTGGCGGTTCTGCGATTTCACCCGCCGCGCCAGCTGCCAGCTGAGGATGCTGAGGCCGATGCCGTAGACGAACAGGAACGGCACACTGAGCACGATCGTGCGCTGCGATGACACCGGCTGATAGGGAAACCCGAGCCCCCACCAGGTGAGCGCGAACCCCACTACCAGTGCCAGTGTGGCCCGTACCGCCAGCTTCACCCCGCCGGCGGCGATCTTGTCGGCGACCAGCAGCGCGGCGAACAACGCACTGGGCACCGCGCTGAGCCCCATGAAGGCGATCCAGCCACCGCCAAAGAAGGAATCGATCACCATGCAGCGGAACTGGACCACCGCGGGCTGCCGCGAGCGATGGGTCAGCACCAGCGCGAGCGCCGGCCAGGCCAGCGCATTGAGCAGCAGCAGGAGCCACGCCAGCGCACCGTCCTGGCGTTCGAGCATGATCGAAGCAATGGGGATCGCCCCCAACCCGTTGCCCACGAAACGCATCCAGCCGATGCGCCGTGCCGCGCCGATGCCTTCGACCGAGACCTCGGTCGAGTCCGTCAAGAACGGCATTGCCGACCCCCTTGAGCGATCGCAGCTGCCACCAAGGCCCTTGCCGGGCTGCCTGCGGTGAGTCTGACAGCTTTGCGTCAATTCGGGATCAAGGTTGCAGAAGCCATCTGGCGACACTCATGAGGCAGCGAGCTCTGCCCTGCCCTCACCCGGCCCTGGGTGCAGCCGTCGAACCCCGCAGCATCAGGCTGAAATCCAGCGTCTGCTGCAGCGGCACATCCACGTGTTCGATGATGGCAAGCAGCAGGTTGACCGCGCGCTCACCAATCTCCCGCATCGGCTGTCTGATCGTCGTCAGTGGCGGCGTGAGGTAGCGCGAGGAGGCCAGGTCGTCAAAGCCGACGATGGACAGATCCTCCGGCACTCGGAGGCCCAGCTCCCGACAGGCCGCCAGGGTGCCCAGCGCCATCTGGTCGCTGAAACAGAAGACCGCAGTCGGTACCGGCGCGGCGGCCAACATCGCCATCGCGGCGGCATGGCCGGACTCCACCGAAAAGTCACCCGGCACGATGCTCAGCTGGCGCAGGCGTCCACGCGCTTTGCCGGCTGCCCGCACCCCTTCCAGCCGTTGCTGGTGCAGCGGATTGTCGGGGGGGCCACCGACCACCGCAATGCGTTCGTGTCCCAGCCCATACAGGTGTTCCATCACCGCGCGCGCGGCGGCGGCATTGTCGATGTGGACGCTGGGGATGCCCAGCGAAGGATCGAACTCGCAGCCGTTGACCACCGGCGCAGCAGCCCCCCTCTGCTGGACAATCTCGCGCGCCGTCGGTGGCAGCCGATGGCCCAGCACGATCATGCCGTCGGCCTCGTTGCGCCGGAGCATCTGCGCATAGCGCTCCTCGCGATCCGGTTGATGCTGGGTATCGCCCAGCAGCACCGCGTAGCCAACGGCCTGCGCGGCGTCCTCCGCACCCTGCAGGATCTGGGCGAAGAACGGATTGGCGATGTCCGGGACGGTGACCAGGATCTTGCCGCTGCGCTGGGTCTTGAGCGTGCGGGCCACCGTGTTGGGCACATAGCCCAGCGCGGCGGCAGCCTGCTCGATACGCGCGCGGGTCGCCGGCAGGACTTTGTCCGGCCGCGAAAGCGCCCGCGACACTGTGCCTGCGGAGACGCCGACGTGCTTTGCGATGTCGTAGATGGTGGCCATGGCGTTAGATCTCCTGCCCGCTGTGCACTGCACAACAGGTCCTGCGTGAGCCCCTGCTAGGATAATGCAATCGATTGCATCGAGGGCGAATCACGTTGAAGACGCTCAAGGGTCCAGCGCTGTTCCTGGCGCAGTTCATCGGCGACACAGCTCCTTTTGATCGGCTGGACACGCTGGCCGGCTGGGCCGCAGGCCTGGGCTATTCTGGCGTACAAGTGCCGACCAGCGCGCCCCACCTGTTCGACCTGGCCGAGGCCGCACGCAGCCAGGCGTACTGCGACGACCTTGCCGGCATGCTGGCCGGGCATGGCGTACAGATCACCGAACTGTCCACCCACCTGCAGGGGCAGCTGGTCGCCGTCCATCCCGCCTATGACAGCCTGTTCGACGGATTCGCACCGCCGGAAAAGCGCGGCGACCCGTCCGCGCGCCAGGCCTGGGCAGTGGAGCAGCTGCTGCTGGCAGCCAAGGCCAGCCAGCGGCTGGGACTGACCGCACACGCCACCTTCTCCGGCGCACTGGCCTGGCCCTACTTCTATCCCTGGCCGCAGCGCCCGCCCGGCCTGGTGGAAGAAGCCTTCGCCGAACTCGGCCGCCGCTGGCGCCCCATCCTCGATGCGTATGACGCCTGCGGCGTGGACCTGTGCTTCGAGATCCACCCGGGGGAGGACCTGCACGACGGTGCGACCTTCGAGCGCTTCCTCGACGTGGTTGATCACCACCCGCGCGCGAAGATCCTGTACGACCCCAGCCACCTGCTGCTGCAGCAGATGGACTATCTGGGGTTCATCGATCGCTACCACGCGCGCATCGGCATCTTCCACGTCAAGGACGCGGAGTACCGCGCCAGCGCCTGCAGTGGCGTGTATGGCGGCTACCAGGACTGGATCGATCGCCCGGGCCGGTTCCGTTCACTCGGCGACGGCCAGATCGACTTCAAGGCGATCTTCTCCAAGTTCGCCCAGTACGACTTCCCCGGATGGGCGGTACTGGAATGGGAGTGCTGCCTGAAGCACCCGGAAGACGGCGCACGCGAGGGCGCCGCCTTCATCCGCGACCACATCATCCGCGTGACCGAGCGCGCCTTCGACGACTTTGCCGACAGCGGCACGGACGCCGGATCACTGCACCGCATGCTGGGAATCTGAGCCGACACCGCCCCGGGAGGGCAAGCCATGACGCACGCCATGTCGCGCTTGGGCGCGATGATGTTTCTACAGTTCTTCATCTGGGGGGCGTGGTTCGTCACCCTGGGTACCTATCTGGTGCAGGGCCCGCTGCAGGCCAGCGCCAGCCAGGTGGCGACGGCGTTCCTCAGCCAGTCCATCGGCGCCATCGTCGCGCCGTTCCTGGTCGGCCTGATCGCGGATCGCTACTTCGCCGCGCAGCGCATCCTGGCGGTGCTGCACCTGGCCGGTGCGGTGCTGCTGTGGCTGGCCTCCACAGCAGACAGCTTCAGCACGTTCTCCGCCTGCGTGATGGGCTACATGCTGCTGTTCATGCCGACGCTGGCACTGGCCAACAGCGTGGCGATGCGGCACATGCAGTCGCCGGAGAAGCAGTTCCCGCTGGTGCGCGTGGCCGGCAGCGTCGGCTGGATCGTGGCCGGTGTGCTGATCGGCTGGCTGGGCTGGGAACAGGCGCATCGGCTTGAACTGACGTTCCGGATGGCGGCGCTGGCATCACTGCTGCTGGGCCTGTATGCCTTCACCCTGCCGCACACGCCGCCGCTGGCGCAGCAGCGCGATGCCGGCCTCGGGCAGATCCTCGGCCTGGATTCGCTGCGGCTGCTGAAGTCGCGCGCCTATCTGGTGTTCTTCCTGGCATCCATCGCCATCTGTATCCCGCTGTCGTTCTATTACAACTTCACCAACCCGTACCTCAACGACCTGGGCGTGCGCGGCGCCGCGGGCCTGCAGTCGCTGGGCCAGGTCTCCGAAGTGCTGCTGATGCTGGCCATGCCGTTCCTGTTCGTCCGGCTGGGGGTGAAGACGATGCTGGCGGTGGGCATGGCCGCGTGGGTGGTGCGCTACGCCATGTTTGCCTTCGGCGATGCGGGCGGCGGTTTCTCCCTGCTGGTGATCGGCATCGTGCTGCACGGCATCTGCTACGACTTCTTCTTCGTCACCGGCCAGATCTACACCGATGCACATGCCGGTCCCGCCGCGCGCAGCAGCGCGCAGGGGTTCATCACCCTGGCCACCTACGGCGTGGGCATGCTGATCGGCACCTTCCTGTCCGGCGCGGTGGTGGAGCACTTCACCACTGCGGCCGGCCCCGACTGGCAGCAGATCTGGCTGTTCCCGGCAGGCGTTGCACTGGTGGTGCTGGTCGCCTTCCTGCTGCTGTTCCGCGACCGGCCGGCGGCCACGGCCGCGCCCTCCACGCCCTGAGGATCCCAGTCGATGCCCAAGCTTGGAATCGCCATCGTCGGCGCCGGCATGATCGGCGCAGTGCATCGTCGTGCGGCACTGCTGGCGGGTGCCGAGGTACGCGGCGTGGCCGCCTCGTCACCGCAGCGTTCACATGAGGCAGCGCAGTCCTGGAATGTCGCGCGTGCCTATCGGGATATCGAGGAGGTCATCGCCGACCCGCAGGTGCAGGTCGTGCACGTGTGCACGCCCAATCACCTGCACCGCGCGATGGCCCAGGCTGCGCTGGAAGCCGGCAAGCACGTGATCTGCGAGAAGCCGCTGGCCACCTCGCTGGAAGATGCACAGGCGTTGGCTGCGCTGGCGGCCTCGCGCGGCCTTGTGGCCACGGTGCCCTTCGTCTACCGCTACCACCCGGTGGTGCGCGAGGCGCGCGCCCGTATCGCCCACGGTGAACTGGGGCCGTTGCACCTCATCCACGGCAGCTACCTGCAGGACTGGTTGTTGGACCCGGCCAGCAACAACTGGCGCGTGGACCCCGCGCTGGGAGGCACTTCGCGTGTGTTCGCCGACATCGGCTCGCACTGGTGCGACCTGGTGGAGTGGATCAGCGGCGAGCGTTTCGCCGAGGTCAGCGCGGCGTTCTCCACGGTAATCGCCGAGCGCGGCGCCGTCAGCGGACAGAGCTTCAGCACGCCAACGGCCGCCAGCACGATGCAGGCCGTCACGAGCGAGGACGTGGCCGCGGCGATGTTCAGGACCGGCGCCGGCACGCTGGCGTCACTGACGGTCAGCCAGGTCTCGGCCGGACGCCACAACCGCCTCTGGTTCGAGATCGATGGCGCAAAGGCCAGCGTGGCCTTCAACCAGGAGGATGCCGAACGGCTGTGGATCGGAAGACCCGACCAGCGCGAGGAGATCTTCGTGCGCGGGCCAGCCGCCGGCAGTGCCGAACAACGCCGCCTTTCCGTGCTGCCGGCCGGGCATGCACAGGGCTACGCCCAGTGCTTCGAGGCGTTTGTCGCCGACACCTATCGCGCCATTGAAGGCGAGCGGCCGCAGGGCCTGCCCACCTTCGAAGACGGCCTGCGCTCGGCGCAGATCGTTGACCGTGTCATTGCATCGGCCAGGTCGCGTGCCTGGACCGTCATCGGTTGAAACCCGGGAGGATCTGTTGATGAAAGCCCTTTTCCGTAGAAGTGCAAGCCTCATCCTGCTGTTCGCTGCCCTGCCGGGTTTCGCAGACGAAGCCGCCAGCACGCAGAAACCGATCGCGGTGCAGATGTATACCCTGCGCAACGCCGGGTCGCTCGACCAGCAGCTGAAGATCGTCCACGACGCGGGCGTCCACGCGGTGGAAACAGTCGG
Source organism: Stenotrophomonas sp. AS012628 (assembly GCF_010608305.1). NCBI lineage: Bacteria > Pseudomonadati > Pseudomonadota > Gammaproteobacteria > Lysobacterales > Lysobacteraceae > Stenotrophomonas > Stenotrophomonas sp. AS012628. The sequence continues at coordinate 51,211 of NZ_VMBJ01000006.1, forward strand.
TACGCAGAACACCAGCGCCGCCGAACTCAAGCAGCTGCTGGACCGGTACTCGATCAAGGCCATTTCATCGCATGTGCCGCTGGCCGAGCTGCGCAATGATCTGGACGGCGTGGTGACGTTCAACCGGTCGATCGGCAACACCACGCTGGTGGTGCCGTACCTGGATGCGAAGGATCGGCCGACAGACGCCGCGGGCTGGACCGCACTGGGCCAGGAGCTGGGCAGGATCGCGAAACAGGTACGAGCCAAGGGCATGCGCCTGGCCTATCACAACCACGACTTCGAGCTGGTCGACTTCGATGGCAGCACCGGACTGGAGCTGCTGTTCGCAGCGGCCGGCCCCGACCTGCAGACCGAGCTGGACCTGGCCTGGGTCGCACGTGCGGGCCTGGACCCGGCCGTGATGCTGGGAAAATTCCGTGATCGCGTGTTCGCGGTGCACGCCAAGGACAATGCGCCCAAGGGCCAGGCTGAAGACGAAGGCGGATTCGCCGCCGTCGGCCAGGGCGTACTGGACTGGAACGCGATCCTGCCAGCCGCGGCCGCCGCGGGCGTGCACTGGTACATCATCGAGCACGACCAGCCGCGCAACCCGGCCAAGGTCATCCAGACCGGCGCGGACTACCTGCGTGAACACCTGGCCATCGACCAACCTGCTCGCGCACCGCGCTGATGCGAAGGAGCCTCGCTTGAACACTCGCCTGAAATTGAGCTTCACCCTGACCGCGGTCCTGTGCGGCGCGATGCTTGCGACCACGGCCTGGTGCAAGGACGACCCTGCGGCCGGTGCGAAGCTCTACAGCGCAAACTGCACGGCCTGCCACGGTGCCGATCGCGCTGGCATGCCGGGCGCGTTTCCCGCGCTCACCGACATCAGCAAACGACTGCAGCCGGCGCAGATCAAGGACAAGATCAGGAAGGGCGGCGGATTGATGCCGCCCTTCCCGCAGCTTTCGCAACAGGAAATCGATGACATCGCCAGCTACCTGGCGAAATAGCGGGTGGGCGCTACAGTTCGCGCACCCAGATGTTGCGGTAGCTGACCTTGGAGTCATGCTCCTGCAGATAGAGCGGCGCGCACGCATGGGGCGCGTACGAAGGCGCACCGATGTACTCGGTCTTGCCTGCCAGCACGGTGTCGTCCTGGACCAGCACGCCGTTATGCAGCACGGTGATGCGCGCGGGCGACGTCAGGCCGCCGCCCTGCGAGAACCGCGGCGCCTTCCAGATGATGTCGTAAACCTGCCACTGGCCAGGTGCGCGCGAGGCGTTCACCCGTGGCATGGCCTGCTTGTAGATCGAACCCGCCTGGCCGTTGGCATACGTCGGGTTGTTGTAACTGTCGAGCACCTGCAGTTCATACAGTTCCTGCAGGAAGATACCGCTGTTGCCGCGGTTCTGGCCGTCGAAGCCCTTCGTCTCGGTGGGGGTACGCCATTCGACATGCACCTGGACATCGCAGAAGCGCTGTCGGGTGCGGATGCCTTTGCTGCCCGGCACCACGGTCATCGCGCCATCGGCGACGGTCCAGGGCACGCGCCCGCCCTGCTCTGCCTCCCACGCCGAGACATCCTTGCCATCGAACAGCACGATGGCGTCGGACGGCGCTTTGCCCGCGGGCGTTTCCACGACTGCAGGCACCGGCGTCCACACCTCGGTCTTCTTCGGGTCACGCGCAGCGTCGGCACCGTTCTGCGCGAAGGCAGGTACTGCGGCCAGCAGGCCGGTGGCCATCAACAGAGAGCGGATCATCAGAATATCGTCCATCAGCTGGTTCCCCACGCCGGCGTGCCGGGAACATAGGCAAGGTCGCCGTCGTAACGGCCCGGCACCGCGACGTACTGCAGCACCCCTGTCGCGCCGACCTTGGAGGTGAAGAAGCCGAAGATGGCCAACTGCTTGAGCATCGTGAAGTAGTGCGGCATCGCCTCGCCCTCTTCTGGTGTGCCGGTCTCGGTCACGTCGGCAGGGCGTGCCTTCGCTTCAGCGTCCAGCGTTCGCAGCAACCCGGCGCGGGCTTCCGGTGTGAGCGATACGAAGCGGCCACCTGCGCGTTTGTCGATGTCGGCCAGGCCGGCGCGAAACGCCGCCTGCTGCCGGGCGGTGTAGCAATCGCTGACGAATGTCGCCATGAACAACCCGGCACCGGCGTCCTTCGCGCCAGGTGTCCGGGTCCGCGGCAGGATGGTCTCGGCGATCTCGTCCAGCGTGCCGACATCGGCATCGGAGAAATGGATCTTCGTGGCGCCCGCCGGTGCCTGCCCCTGCACAAGCCCAGGCAATCCAACCATGGCCGCGCCGGTGGCGGCGACGATCATCTTCAGCAGTTCGCGACGATCCATCAGAGGTTCCCCGCTTTCAGTTCGCGTACCGCGTGGTCGGCCGCGCGCGCGGTCAGCGCCATGTAGGTCAGCGAGGGATTCACGCAGGCGCTGGAGGTCATGCAGGCACCGTCGGTCACATAGACGTTGGGAGCATCCCAGACCTGGTTGTGCTGGTTCAGTACCGAGCTCTTGCGATCACGTCCCATGCGCGCGGTCCCCATCTCGTGGATGCCCTTGCCCGGGGCATAGTCGTTGTCGTGCATCTTCACGTCCTTGACGCCGGCCGCCTCCAGCATCTCGGCAGCATCGGCGGCCATGTCCTTGCGCATCGCCAGTTCGTTGGCACGCATGGCAACGTCCATCGCCAGCACCGGCAGCCCCCACTTGTCCTTGCGGTCGTGGTCCAGGCGGATTGTATTGTCGTGGTGCGGCAGCATTTCACCGAACCCGGTCATGCCGATGCGCCAGTCACCCGGCACGGTCAGCGCTTCCTTCAGGTCGGCGCCGATGTTCAGCTCGGCGATCTCGCGCGACCAGCCGTTTCGGCTGGCACCGCCCTGGTAGCCGAACCCGCGCAGGTAGCCACGCTTGTCGGCTGCGACGTTGCGGAAGCGCGGAATGTAGAAACCGCAGGGACGGCGGCCGAAGTAGTACTTGTCTTCGTAGCCCTCGACCCGGCCCGAGGCACCCGCACCGAAATGATGATCCATCACGTTGTGCCCCAACTCACCGGACGAAGAGCCCAGCCCGCCGTCCCATACATCGGTCGCCGAATTCATCAGCAGCCAGGTCGAGTTGAACGACGACGCATTGAGGAAGATCACCTTGGCCGTGTACTGGTAGGTCTGCCCGGTCTCGGCGTCGATGACCTCCACGCCGCGGGCACGCTTGCGATCCTTGTCATAGAGCACTTCCTTGACGATCGAGAACGGACGCAAGGTCAGGTTGCCGGTCTTCATCGCCGCTGGCAGCGTCGCCGCCTGGGTCGAGAAGTAGGCACCGAAGGGACAGCCCAGGATGCACTTGTTGCGGTACTGGCAGTTGACGCGCCCCTGCTCGGGCATCGGTTTGGTGATGTTGGCGGTGCGCGAGTGGATCATGTGGCGCGTTCCGCCAAAGGCCTTCTTGATACGCGCGGCCACATCCTTCTCGACGATGTTCAAGGGAATCGGCGGCAGGAATTCGCCGTCCGGCAGCACGTCCAGTCCTTCGCGCGTGCCGGCGATGCCGGCGAACTTTTCCACGTAGTCGTACCACGGCGCGATGTCGGCGTAGCGGATCGGCCAGTCAGCAGCGATCCCATCCTTGAGGTTCGCCTCGAAATCCAGATCGGAGAAGCGATAACTCTGCCGCCCCCACAGCAGCGAGCGGCCGCCGACGTGGTAGCCACGGAACCAGTCGAAACGTTTGGTCTCGATGTAGGGTGAGTCCTGTTCGTTGGCCCACATTCCTTCCAGATTCTCGGCCAGGCCGTAATCGCGCATCAGCACCGGGAAGTCGGCCTTCATCGCCTGCGTTGGCCGATTGCGATGCGGGAAGTCCCACGCCTCCTTCATCGCGTTGACGTAGTCCTTGACGTGCTCGATGTTACGGCCACGTTCCAGCATCAGGACCTTCAGGCCCTTTTCGGTCAGCTCCTTCGCCGCCCAACCGCCACTGATTCCCGAGCCAACAACAATGGCGTCGTAGTGATTATCTGCCATGGGTTTCTCACCTGGGTGGATATCGTTTCAGACGTCGCAGAGGCGGATCGCCTCGCGCAATGAGGCAACGGGATCGGGCGCTGCAGGCGTGAACTCCTGCGCCAGATACCCCTTGAAACCAGTGTCGCGGATCGCGCGACAGATGGCCGGATAGTGGAGCTCCTGCTGGTCTCCAATCTCGTTCCGGCCTGGCACGCCTGCGGTGTGGTAATGCTTGAAGCAGGCGTGGTGTTTTCCAATGGTGGCGATGATGTCGCCTTCCATGATCTGCATGTGGTAGATGTCGTAGAGCAGGCCGAAGTTGTCCGAGCCGAGCCGCTGGCACAGCTCCACGCCCCAGGCAGAGTGGTCACACAGGTAGTCGTGGTGATCGACCCTGGAGTTGAGCAGCTCCATCACCAGCACCACGCCACGCTTCTCGGCATGCCCGAGGATGCGCTTGAGGCCAGCCTCGGCATTGGCCATGCCTTCGGCGGGGTCCATGCCGTTGCGGTTGCCGGAAAAGCAGATGAGGTTTCGATAGCCGGCATCGGCGACCAGATCGATGTGCCGCGTGTAGCGCTCCACCAACTGGTCATGGAACTGGCGCCCGGCAAAGCCCTTGGTCAGGCCCAGCTCCGCGCCGTTGCACATCGAGCTGTACACGCCATGGGCCTTCAACGTCGGCCAGTCTTCCGGGCCGATCAGGTCGATCGCGGCGAAGCCGATGTCCTTCACCGTCGCGCAGAGCTGGGTGACGGACAGCTGCGGGAAGGTCCAGCGGGCGACGGAGTGCTTCAGGTTGCCTTTGAGCGGCGCGGTGGCGGCGGATGCGGGCAGCGTGCCCGCGATTGTCGCGGCCCCCAGGCCAATGCTGCCGGCAACTGCGATGCGCAGCGCATCGCGCCGCGTGAGCCCCGTCGGCGGGGCCGGTCTGATCGAATGGACGGACATCCACCTGCCGGCCTCCCAACCGGTATCAAACGCAACGATTCACTGCAATGCAATCGATTGCACCATAGGGGAGGAAATTGTCTGTTTGCAAGTCGCGGTGCACGAAAGCTGATGCTGCGGGGCACAACTCCGCAGGAATCGCGGACAAAGGAAAGCCCCGCATGAGCGGGGCTTTCTTTCTGGGCGGTGGCAGCGGGACGACGCCTGTTGGCTACAGGGTCGAGACCGTGCCGCCGTCGATCCGATACTCCGTTCCGGAAATCGAGGCAGACCGGGGAGACGCCAGGAACGTGATCAGATCGGCCACCTCCTGCGGTGCCGCGGGGCGCCCCACCGGGATCCCCCCAAGCCAGTCCATGACCAGCCTCTTGCCCCCTTCATAATCGGTTCCTGCTTCTGCCGCGATCCGTTCTGCAAATTCCCGGGAAGCCTCTGTCTCGATCCAGCCCGGCGCAACGCTCAGCACGCGCACGCCCTTGGCGGTGACCTCTCTTGAAAGCGACTTGCTGTACGTCGTAAGTGCCGCTTTGGCCGCGGCGTACGCGGTGGTGGACTCCGGCAGAGGCAGCATGCGCTGGATCGAACTGACATGGATGATCACGCCAGCGCGCTGCGCGAGCATGGCCGGCAGCAAGGCGCGATCCAGACGAACCGCCGGCATCAGATTGAGGTTCAGCTCGGCAAACCAATGCGCATCACTGATCGCCGCGAAGCCGCCGCCTGGTGTCTTTGATCCCCCAAGCACATTGATCAGGATGTCGGCACCGTCCCACGCCTGCAGAACGGCCTGGGCGAAGATGCCGGTGCCCTCGGCCGTCGACAGATCGGCTGCCACGTACGCGACCCCTTCGACCGGCCGTGCCGGCAAGCTGCGCGCAGACGTCATCACCCGGGCCCCGGCCTCGGCCAGGGTCCTGACCACCGCAGCCCCCACACCCAACGTGCCGCCGGTTACCACGGCCCGCAGGCCACCGAGTTGAAGATCGAAGCTCATGCAGTGATCTCCAGCGCTGCAATCAGGCCTCGTTGCAGTTCGAAACGGTAGGTCAGCAGGATCGGGCTGCCTGGAAAATTGCCGCTGACAGTGGCGCGGACAACGTGACAGTGTTCCTGCCGCGCGATGGCGCATGGCACGCTGGTAGCACGGTACTTGGCCGATGCCTCGGCCAGGAAGGCCTTGATCGCGTTGACGCCGGTGAGCGTGTGCCCGTCGTCCTTGAGGATCGCCTGGGTGGTGAAGCAACGCCCGAGGGCTTCGGGGTCATGCTCGGCCGCGAAGTACGCGGCAATGGGCTCTGGGAGGGTCAGTGCATTCATTGCTGGGCTCCTGCAGTGGTGAGGCGCTCAGGATGTGCACGCAGGCCAGTTAAGTGAATGCCCTATAATCCGAATGGGTTATGTCGAAAAGTCTACCTAATGCGCGGATCCGAGTTCACTGAACTGAAGGCTTTCGTGGCGGTGGTGGAACGCCAGAGCTTCGCGCGGGCTGCGGAACATCTGGGGGTATCGCCCTCGGCGCTGAGCCAGACCATCCGCCAACTGGAAGGCCGCCTCGGCACCCGCCTGCTCAATCGCACGACCCGAAGCGTCGCGCCATCAGCAAGTGGCGGGCGACTGTACGCGCGCATAGCGCCGCTGTTCGAGGAGTTGGCCGTAGCGGTCGCTGAAACCCGCGAGGCGACCGGGCGGGTGAATGGGACGCTGCGCATCAATACGCTGGGCATCGCCGCGAGAACACTGATTGCCCCGCGGCTTGCCCGCTTCCACCAGGCCTACCCTGATGTCGTTGTCGACATCGTGGTCGACGACGCGCTCAGCGACATCGTCAGTGGGCGGTTTGATGCAGGCATCCGCGTGGGCGGGCAGCTCGAGAAGGACATGGTGGCCATCCGCCTCACTCCCGACCTGAACATGGTCGCCGTGGCGTCACCGGATTACGTCGCACGCCGTGGAACGCCGCGATCTCCAACGGAACTGCAGGACCATGCCTGCATCAACTGGCGGCTGCAGAGTGACGGCAGGCAGTACCGATGGGAGTTCAAGAAGCGAGGCCGCCACCTGGAGGTCGCCGTGGACGGTCCTGTCGTCACCAATCACGCTGACGTCGGGATTGCGGCGGCACTGGCCGGCCTTGGAATCGCCTATCACTTCGAGCAGGATCGCGTGGGGGAACTGCTGGCCCAGGGATTGCTGGTGCGGGTACTGGCGGATTGGTCGGTCTCGCGCCCCGGGCTTTTTCTCTACTACCCGAACAGGCGGCATCGCCCCGCCCTGCTGGGGGCGTTCATTGATTGCCTGCTGGACCAGGGCGTGTTCGGCAATCGGTGACAACATCGAGGAACGTCCGCATCGGCGGCCGTCGGACAACAGGATCCCGGCAGGGCCTCAAAAACGACAAGGGCCCCAGGCAGGCATGCCAGGAGCCCTTGTCGGGATGCACCGAAGGTGCGCTTAGAACGGAATATCGTCGTCAGCGAAGTCGTCCATCGGCGGAGCCTGCTGCGGCTGCGGGCGCTGGTTGCCACCCTGGTTGCCGTAACCGCCGCCCTGGTTGCCGCCCTGGTTGCCATAGCCACCGCCCTGGCCGCCACGCTGGCCACCACCACCGCCGCCGTACTCCTGGCGCGGCGCCTGCTGACGCTGCGGGCGATCGCCGCCGTAGTTGCCACCACCGCCACCGCCGCCGCCTTCACCGCGGCCGCCCAACATCTGCATTTCATCGGCAACGATGTCGGTGGAGTACTTCTCCACGCCGTCCTGGCCGGTGTACTTGTCGTAGCGCAGGCTGCCTTCGACGTAGACCGAGCTGCCCTTGCGCAGGTACTCGCCGGCGATCTCGCCGAGCTTGCCGAAGAACACCACGCGGTGCCATTCGGTGCGCTCCTGCTGATTGCCATCCTTGTCCTTGCGGACGCTGGTGGTGGCCAGGCTGATGCGGGTGATCGCCATGCCGCTCTGGGTGTACTTCACGTCCGGGTCGTTGCCGAGATTGCCGACCAGGATGACTTTGTTGATGCCGCGCGCCATAGATGGATTCTTCCGTTGTCCGGGGCTGGACCAGTGATAGCACACCCGACGGGGTGCCGATACGCTGGACCTCCCACGGTTGCGAATGGGGGATATCGGAACGAGGCATCTTACCATTCCCTTCGCCCCCGGCCCGTCGGGAATCCGGCCGATCCGGGTCGGAACCGACCTCAACGAAGCAGGGGGCGATCCAGCAGCAAGCCGGTGACCCGTGTGACCTCCCCCACCGCCACCACCCTGGGCCCTTCATGGCAGTGGAAGCGCACGCCGGGCCGGATACGCTCCCGGTGCAGCCCCGCCCTGAGCACCTCATTGACCACGGTCAGGCCGGCCAACAGGGGCTCGCCCACCGGCAGCGGCAGCTCGGTCGCCCAGCTGTCGCCCTCGGCGTGCCGGAAGTCGGGCCAGATCATGAACAGCTCTGGCGCCCCGGCGTCAGCGGCGTAGGCGAAGTCCCAGCGGATACCGTTCCGGGCCGGGCTGCGTCGCCCGCCCTCCTCCGGCGCGAGGATACGGATCCGCGCCTCGAAATCATCCGGAACATCCGGGTACAGGCGAAAAGACACCGCTTGGCTCCATCAGGCCGTGGCACTGACCGTCGCATGCCTGCGACCTTGACCACAAGCAGCATCGGGCGGGACTGCCTGCAGCCCCCCCATGGCATCATGCCCAGGCACCTTTTCCCCAGCCCCTTCCGCGCGCCCATGACGATCAAAGGCAAAGCCACCTCCCTGGACATCGCCCACCTGGCCGGGGTCTCCCAGCCGACCGTGTCGCGGGCCCTGCGGGGCAGCCCGATGGTCAATGCCGAGACCCGCGAGCGCATCCTGCGCATCGCCCGCGAGCTGAACTACAAGGTCGACAAGAACGCCTCCAGCCTGCGCCTGCGCAACGCCGGCACCCTGGCCTTGCTGTTCTTCGAGGACCCGACCAACGACGATTCGCTGATCAACCCGTTCTTCCATTCGATGCTGGGCTCGATCACCCGCGCCTGCGCGCTGCACGGGCAGGACCTGCTGGTCTCGTTCCAGCAACTGTCCACCGACTGGCAGGCCGATTACGAGGACAGCAACAAGGCCGACGGCATCATCCTGCTCGGCTACGGCGACTACCACGAATCGCGCGACCGCCTGCAGCGGCTGGTCGAACAGGGCACGCACTTCGTGCGCTGGGGCGCCGCCCTGCCCGGCCAGCCTGGTGTCTCGATCGGCAGCGACAACTTCCAGGGCGGGCACGACATCACCACCCACCTGCTGCAGCAGGGCTGCCGCCGCATCGCCTTCCTCGGCCATGCCTCCAGCCATTACCCCGAATTCCAGGAGCGCTACCGCGGCCATGTCGCGGCCCTGCAGGACCACGGCCTGGCCGCCGAACCGGCGTTGCAGCACGATGCGATCACCACCGAGGCTTCCGGCCAGGAGGCCTGCCAGGCGCTGCTGGCGCGCGGCGAACCGATCGATGCGATCTGCGCCGCCAGCGACCTGATCGCCATCGGTGCGATGCGCGCCCTGCGCGAGGCCGGGCTACGGGTGCCGCAGGACGTGGCGGTGACCGGCTTCGACGACATCCCGCTGGCGGCCTCGGTATCCCCGGCGCTGACCACGGTCCAGCAGGACACCAAGCAGGCCGGCCAGCTGCTGGTGGAGCGCCTGCTGACGCTGATCGGCCGGCAACCGGTGGAGGGCCAGAGCATCCCGGTGAAGCTGGTGGTGCGGGAATCGTCGCTGCGCCGGTAAGCGCCACCAGACCTCCCGCCACGCCTCAACGTGCGACGGCGGAATTCTCCCCCCATGACCAACGGCGGATGCGCACGGAAGCCGATGCGCGGATAACGCGCAGACATCGCCAATGGAAAGGTGTACGTCGCATGCTGAAGATCGATTCGCTGTCCAAGACGTACGCCAACGGCGTGCATGCCCTCAACAACGTCACCCTGGATATCCCGCGCGGCATGTTCGGCCTGCTCGGTCCGAACGGCGCCGGCAAGTCGTCGCTGATGCGCACGCTGTCCACCCTGCAGGAAGCCGACAGCGGCACGGCCACCCTCACCATTCCCGGCGAGGCGCCGATCGACGTACTGCGCGACAAGGACGCGGTGCGCCGCCGGCTGGGCTACCTGCCGCAGGATTTCGGCGTGTACCCGAAAGTCAGCGCGCTGGACCTGCTGGAACATTTCGCGGTGCTCAAGGGCCTGACCCAGCGCGCGCAGCGCCGCGAGGTGGTCGATGGACTGCTGCAACAGGTGAACCTGTGGGACGCGCGCAAGCGCAAGCTCGGCACCTACTCCGGCGGCATGCGCCAGCGCTTCGGCATCGCCCAGGCGCTGCTGGGAGACCCGCGGCTGGTGATCGTCGATGAGCCCACCGCCGGCCTCGACCCGGAGGAACGCAACCGCTTCCTCAACCTGCTGGCGGCCATCGGCGAGAACGTGGCGGTGATCCTGTCCACCCACATCGTCGAAGACGTGACCGATCTGTGCCCGACGATGGCGATCATGAACAAGGGCCAGGTGCTGCTGACCGGCCGCCCCAGCGAAGCGATCGACGCCCTGCAGCACCAGGTCTGGCGCAAGCAGGTCGATCCTTCGGAACTGGCCGACCACGAGGCACGCTACGTGGTGCTGTCCACCCGCCTGGTCGGTGGTCGCCCGGTGATTCACGTACACAGCGCCAATGACCCCGGCGACGGCTTCGCCGCCGTAGCCCCCGACCTCGAGGACGTGTACTTCCAGCGCCTGCGCCTGCAGGCCCGTGCCCGCGCGGCAGCCTGAGCGGAGCACGCCATGATCCTCAACTTCTTCCGCTTCGAGCTGCGCGAGCAGCTGCGCTCCCCGCTGCTGTGGCTGCTGGCCGGGCTGTTCGCCCTGCTTGCCTTCGCCGCCGCGTCCAGCGACGCGGTGCAGATCGGCGGTGGCGCCGGCAACGTGCACAGCAACGCGCCCACCGTGATCGCACAGATGCTGGGCATCTTCACCCTGCTCGGCATGCTGGTCACCGCGCTGTTCGTCAGCAACGCGCTCTTGCGTGACTTCGAACTCGGTACCGCTGAACTGATCTTCGCCAGCCCGGTGAAACGCCGCGACTATCTGGCCGGGCGCATCGCCGCCGCCCTGGCGGCAGGCCTGCTGGTCTACGTGCTGATCGCGTTCGGCCTATGGCTGGCACCATTCATGCCGTGGGTCGATCCCGAACGCATGGGCCCGATCAGCTGGCAGGGCTATGCGTGGACGTTCGCAGTCATCGTCATTCCGAACCTGTTGTTCACCACCGCGCTGCTGTCGCTGCTGGCGGCGCTGACCCGCTCGATCCTGTGGGTCTACATCGGCCTGGTGGCCTACCTGGTGCTGTATGGCGCCAGCGCGGCCCTGCTGCGCGACATCGACAACACGTGGATCGCGGTGCTGAGCGAACCGCTGGGCATGCGCGCACTGGGCCGCACGATCCGCTACTGGTCCACCGCCGAGCGCAACAACGGGATTCCCGAGCTGGCCGGTTACCTGCTGGCCAACCGCGCCCTGTGGTTGGGTGTGGCTGCCGTACTGTTCGCCGCCACCTTCGCGCTGTTCCGCACCGAACGCAGCGGCAGTGGCCGTCGGCGCTGGGGCCGCAGGCCGGCGCAGCCGATTGCCGATGCCGCCGGCATCCGCCCCAGCCGCGCGACACTGCCGCGCGTGGTACCGGCGTTCACTGCCACCACCGCGTGGCAGCAGTTCCTGCGCCAGGTCCGCTTCGATACACGCGGCGTCCTGCGCAGCGTGCCGTTCATCGTGCTGCTGGTACTGGGCCTGGCCAACTTCCTGCCCAGCGCGCTGTTCCGGCAGACCCTGTACGGCACCTCGATCTGGCCGGTCACCTCGCAGATGATCATGGGGCTGCAGGGCGCCTTCAGCTGGCTGCTGGTGATCATCGTGTTGTTCTTCGCCGGTGAGCTGGTCTGGAAGGAACGCAGCGCGCGCATCAATGAAGTGACCGATGCCATGCCGGTGCCGAACTGGGTGCCGCTGCTGGCCAAGTTCTCCGCACTGCTGGCCGTGATCGTCTGTTTCCAGGCCGCCGGCGCGCTGGCGGCGATGGGCGTGCAGCTGGCCAAGGGCTACACGCATCTGGAGCCGCTGCTGTACCTGCGCAGCCTGGCGCTGGATTCGGTGGTCTACATCCTCATGGGGGGCCTGGCGCTGGTGCTGCAGGTGCTCACCAACAACAAGTTCGTCGGTTACGCATTGCTGATCGTGGTGATGATCGGTCAGGGTGTGCTGGGCATGCTCGACTACACGCAGAACCTGTACAACTTCGGCAGCTGGCCCAACGCACCCTATTCGGACATGAACGGCTACGGCCACTTCCTGACCGGGCAGCTGGCATTCCAGGGCTACTGGGCCCTGTTCCTGCTGACCTTGATGTGCCTGGCGTCGGCCTTCTGGGTACGGGGTGTCAGCCAGGGCCTGCGCCAGCGCCTGGCCCTGGCCGGCCGCCGCCTGCGCGGTCCGACCGGTGCCTTTGCGGCGCTGGCAGCAGTGGCGTTCGTCGGCGTGGGCGGCTGGCTGTACTGGAGCACCAACATCCGCAACGAGTTCATCTCGCCCGACCAGCAGCTGGACCTGCAGGCCCGCTACGAGCGCGAGCTGTCGAAGTACCGCAACCTGCCGCAACCCCGCATTGTCGCCGTGGACAACCGCGTGGACCTGTTCCCGGAATCGCAGTCGATGGTGATCGATGCGAACTGGACGGTGCGCAACACCCACGCCACGCCGATCCAGGACGTGCACGTCTCGATGGGTGATGACAAGCAGCTGGTTGCGGTCGATCTGGGCGGACAGACCCTGTCAATGCACGACGCCGATCTCGGCTACCGCATCTACCGCCTGCAGAAACCGCTGCAACCGGGTGAAACCCGCAGCGTGCATTTCCGGGTGGTGCAGAAGCCCAACGGCATCACCGCCGGCCAGGCACCAAGCAACATCGTCGACAACGGCACGTTCTTCAACAGCCGCGTACTGCCGTCGTTCGGCTACAACGAGGGCGCGGAGATCACCGACCGCAACGAGCGGCGCAAGCGCGACCTGGGTGAGCCGCGGCGCATGCCCAAGCTGGAAGACGAAGCCGCGCGTGCCAATACGTACATCTCCAACGACGCCGACTGGCTCGACTTCCGCACCACGATCTGCACGGCACCAGACCAGGTGGCGCTGGCCCCTGGCTATCTGCAGCATGAGAGCACGGTCAATGGCCGGCGCTGCTTCAGCTATGCCATGGACCGGCCGATGCTGAACTTCTACGCCTATCTGTCGGCGCGCTGGGAGGTGCGCAAGGCAAAGTACAAGGACATCCCGATCGAGGTCTACTTCGACCCGGCGCACGGCTACAACGTGGACCGGATGATCGAGGCGGTGCAGAAGTCGCTGGCCTACTACGAAGCGAACTTCACCCCGTACCAGCACCGCCAGGTACGCATCATCGAGTTCCCGGGCTATGCGCGCTTCGCGCAGTCGTTCGCCAACACCATCCCCTACTCCGAGGCCATCGGTTTCATCGCCGACCTGCGTGACCCGGACAAGGTGGACTACGTGTTCTATGTGACCGCGCACGAGATCGCACACCAGTGGTGGGCGCATCAGGTAATCGGTGCCAACGTGCAGGGCGCGACGGTGCTGTCCGAATCGCTGTCGCAGTATTCGGCACTGATGGTGATGGAGCAGGAGTACGGCCGCCAGCACATGCGCCAGTTCCTCAAGCGCGAACTGGACGGCTACCTGTCCGGGCGTGGTGGCGAGGCCATCGAGGAACAGCCGCTGGAACGTGTGGAGAACCAGCAGTACATCCACTACCAGAAGGGTTCGCTGGCGTTCTACCGGCTGCGCGAGGAGATCGGCGAGCAGGCGCTTAACCGGGCATTGAAGCGTTTCCTGCAGGACAAGGGTTACCAGCAACCGCCCTACACCACCTCGCGCGAATTGCTGGCCTACATCCGCGCCGAGACCCCGGCCGACCGCCAGCCGCTGGTTACCGACCTGTTCGAGAAGATCAGTTTCTACGACAACCGGGTGATGGCCGCCAGCGCCCGCCAGCGCGATGACGGCCGCTACGACGTGACCCTGGACCTGCATGCTGCCAAGCAATATGCCAACGGCAAGGGCCAGGAAAGCGACGGGAAGATGGATGACTGGATCGAGATCGGCGTGTTCGCCAACGGGCCTTCAGGCAAGGAACGCGACCAGAGAGTGCTGTACCTGCAGCGTCATCACATCACCAGCGCCGATCCGAAGATCACGGTGACCGTGGATGAAAAGCCGGATGAAGCGGGCTTCGATCCGTATAACAAGTTGATCGACCGGGTGAGCGACGACAACCGGCGCAAGGTGACGATGTGAGGCAACGGGGCGCCGGCCTGTGCGCCGGCGCTCCACGCAACACGTGCGGGCTTGGCTCGGCCTTTCTGTTTGGCTTGGCCCTGCTGTTGTGCCGAGCCATGCTCGGCACATTGTCCACGGCAGCCGCGAAAACTCAGTGCACCGCGGCCTTCGGCCCCAACAATGCCAGCAGCACATAGACCACGATCGAGGCGACGGTGCCGAACGCTGCCGGCAACCCGAACGCCCACGCCGAACGGCCCTGCTGGCGCGCCCACTGGGCCAGATGCCAGGCCGCGCCCAGGTTAATCAGCCAGGCAATGACGAACACCGGCCACAGCACCATGCCTACCGCGCGCAGCAGGGGCATGGACACCAGCGCGGCAACGATCGCTGAGATCAGGAAGATCAGTGCGGAGCGGGAATGGCGTGATCGTGCTGGTGAGCCGGCAGGTAGTTCCCTCAATTCCATGGCAGAGCCTCGATCCTGGTGTCAACCAAAGGGGATCACGTACGGCACCCGAAGGGAAGCGTTCTGTAGGGTCGGGCCGTGCTCGACTGATCCGGCATTGCGCGAACGGCAGCCGAGCATGGGCTCGGCTCTACAGGACAATCAGCCTTGGGCGAAGTCCTTCAGGATCTCGCCGACGCCGCTGGGCGAGATCTCGAAGCCCAGCGGAGTGCCTGGGTTGATCACCACGCCGTAGCCCCCCGGCACGCGGCGCAGAACGTCCAGCATCAACCAGCGGATCTGGTGTTGGGCCTGCTGGCTGTAGATGCCCACCCGCGATGGATCGGTGAACACGGCCACGTGCAGGATGCCCTGCTTGTCGAACAGCAGCGGGTCGAAGCCGCTGCCGTCGGGCGTGACCAGGCTGCCGGTCAGCAGCACTACCTCGGAAGCGACGAAGGCCTCCATGAAGGCGCGGATCGGCACCGCCCCGTCCATCGCCGCCTTCAGCAGGGTTTCGATCGGGGTCTGCGGGGCGAGGTCGGTCATGGCGGTACGGCAGGGCGTGAGGGGGGCCTATTGTAGGGTCGAGCCTGCTCGACTGCTCGAAGAGCGTGCCAACCGAGGTTGGCACCCACCAGAGCGGTAGCGCCGGGCCATGCCCGGCGGCGCCCTCACCGTCCCAGACGCTGGTCCCGAGCCTTCTGGTCGGTCATCGCCTTGTCCAGCTCGGCCTGCAGCGCTGGCTGCTGCACGGCGGCATCCAGCACGTACACCTTCACGCCATGCGCGGGCACTTCGGCCTTCAGGGAGGCATCCACCTGCAACGAACCGCCGTCCAGCGCATCACGCCAGCGGCCAGCCTGGACGTAACGCGCCACGGTGAAGCTCCTGGCCTGGTCGCCCTTGTTCAGCAGCACCAGCGCGGTCTGCGCCACCTCGCCCTGCTGCAGCACACGGAAGAACACCGCCTCATCACCCTGCAGGCGCTCGTTCACCTGCAGGCCGCGCTGCAGCGCCGGGGTGGCTTCACGCAGTCGCGCGATACGCTGCAGCGGCGCGAAGATGGGGCTCTTCGGCGCCGCATCCACACGCGGCTGGCCGAAGTAGGCGCGGTTGCCGGCGTGCTCGGCGCGGCCACGCATGAAACCGGTCTCCGAGCCGTAATAGACCACCGGAATGCCGCGCGCGGTGAACAGCCAGTTGTGCGCATCGATGAAACCGCTGTCGCTGGCCTGCAGGCGCGGCATGTCGTGGTTGTCGTAGAAGCTCATCAGCTCGTACGGGTTGGCGTACGGCCCCCCGCTCAGGTGCAGCGGCTCGGCCAGCGTTTCAAAGCCCTTGCCGGCGGTGCCGAAGGTCTGCTCCAGTGCACCGCGCAGCGGGAAGTCGAGCACGCTGACATTGGCGTTGGCCGGCCAGGTGTGCTCGGCAATGGTCGCCGCGTTGTAGTCGAAGGCTTCGCCAAACATGAACATGCCCGGATGCTCGGCGCGGATGCGCTTGACGAATTCATGCCACCACGGGTGCGGCAGCCAGCCGATGGTGTCGATGCGCAGCGCGTCCACGCCCTGCGCGGTCCATTGCAGGTAGGCACCCACCAGGTAGTCCATTACCGCCGGATTGTCCTGGTTGAAGTCGGACAGCTCGGCCAGATTGCCGTCGAAGATCGAGCCGTCCTTGCTGTCGACCGGACCGATGTTGTTGTAGAACGCGTGCAGCGGGTTGTGCTTCGGGTCCAGCTTCTGCGGCGGCAGGTTCTGGTGGTCGGCGATCAACTTTCCATCCTTGTCGAAGATCTGACCGAACTGCGGTTGCCGTGTCGGCATGGTCCAGGCCGGCGAACCGTGGTTGCCGACGATGTCCAGCACCACCTTCAAGCCGGCACCGTGTAGGCCCTTGGTCAGTCCGGCGAAGTCCAGGTCCCTGCTGGGCAGGTGCTCATCGAGTCTGTAGAAGTTGATGCCCCAGTAGCCGTGGTAGCCGGTCTTGCCACGGTCGGTCAGCGTGCTGGTGCAGCTGATCGGCTTGCTGCCGGTAAAGGCTTCGTCCGGGTTGTCCACGATCGGCGTGATCCACACCGCGCCGAAGCCCAGGTTGCGGATGTACTGCGCGTTGTCCAGCACGCCGCGGAAGTCACCGCCCAGGTAGCCGATGTTGCCATCCACCTTGTCCGGGCACGGCACCGGGATATCGAAGGTGCGGTGCTTGCCGCCCTGGTCGCGGTGATCGTTGGACGGATCGCCGTTGACGAAGCGGTCGGTGACCACGAAATACACCGCATCACTGGCGAACGGTTCGGTGGTACCGACGTAGTCCGGACGCGGCGCGGCCACCGCCTGGCCAGCCAGCACCAGGGAAACAGCAACAGACAGCGCACCACGCATCACACCACCTCCGGACGGGACGGAACCCGCAGCACGCACAGGCCGGCGACGAACAGGCTGCAGCCGCCCAGCACCAGCACATGCATCGGTTGACCACCCAGCCAGGCGCGCAGGGCAAAGCCGAGCGCGCTGGCCGCGACCAGCTGCGGGATCACGATGAAGAAATTGAAGATGCCCATGTACACGCCCATCTTCGACGCCGGCACGCTGTCGGACAGCAGTGCGTAGGGCAGTGAGAGGATCGACGCCCAGGCGAAGCCGACGCCGACCATCGACAGCAGCAGCCAGTGCGGGTCGCGGATGAACATCAGCGAGACCAGACCGGCGCCACCCAACCACAGGTTGAGCAGGTGGCTCCAGCGCAGGCCGATGGCACGCACCATCGGTGGAATCAGTACCGCGGCCAGCGCAGCGAAGCCGTTGTAGGCGCCGAACAGTACGCCCACCCAGTTGGCGCCCTCGTTGTAGGCCGCCGTCTTCGGGTCGTCCGAACCGAAGTGGACACCGGCCACTGCGGCAGTGGTGTAGATCCACATGGCGAACAGCGCGAACCACGAGAAGAACTGCACCCAGGCCAACCGCCGCATCGTGACCGGCATCGCCCGCAGGTCGCCCACGATGGCGGCCAGCATATGCGTGCCAGGCAACGCGCGGGCCACGGCCAGCAGCAGGCCGTAGCCGGCACACAGGCCGGCCAGCACGTACAGCATCCGGTCGCCCTGCCGCCACGCGATCAGCAGCGCCAGCAGCACGCCCAGCCCCAGCCATACGGCCACCTGCGTCCAGGGCGCCGGACCGCTGATCGTCGCCGCCGCGTAATGTGCCGGCGGCTCGGCATCATCGAACCCGGCCAGCTCCGCCGGTGAATATTCGCGGGTGCTGACCACCGTCCAGGTGATCGCCGCCAGCAGCACCACCGCGCCGAAGTAGAACGCATAGCGCACGGTGTCCGGCACTTCACCTGCGGCGGCCGTATTGGCGACGCCGAAGTGGGCCAGGATGAACGGCAGGAAGCTGGCGACGATGGCGCCCACGCCGATGAAGAAGCTCTGCATGGCATAGCCGGTGGGGCGCTGGCGTGGCGCCAGCTGGTCGCCGACGAAGGCGCGGAACGGCTCCATCGATACGTTGATCGAGGCATCCAGCACCCACAGCGTACCGGCGGCGATCCACAGCGTTGGCGAATTCGGCATCACCAGCAGGGCCAGCGTGGTCAGCACCGCACCGATCATGAAGTATGGACGACGGCGCCCCCAGCGGGTCCAGGTGCGGTCGGACAGGTAACCGATCACCGGCTGCACCAGCAGGCCGGTCAGCGGCGCGGCGATCCACAATCCAGGTACCGCGTCGATGTCCGCGCCCAGCGTCTCGAAGATGCGGCTGGCGTTGGCGTTCTGCAGGGCGAATCCGAACTGGATGCCGAGGAAGCCGAAACACATGTTCCAGATCTGCCAGAACGACAGTTGTGGCTTGGCGGGACGATTCATCGTGCGTCCTCTTCCGCCGCCACCTGCGTCACCTTCAACGCCTGCACCTGCGCCTGGTTGAGCACGCCGTCGCGCCCGCCCTTTCCGCCGGTGTAGTGCGCGAAATGCTGCAGCGCGCTCATGTTGAAGCCTTCTTCAAGCGCGACCGTGCACGGCCCCTTGTGCACGGCGAACGTTGCCGAGGTCGAGTCCTGCACGGCCACGCTGTGCGGCATCGCAACCGTATGCCGCTGCAATGGCTGGCCCGGGCACTGCAGTGCCAGCTGCTTGACCGCAGCCGTGACGCCGGTGTTGATCGGCCCGTTCGGGTTGCGGTACTGCAGGCGCAGGCGCACCTGCCCGGCCTTGGCCGAGGTGAACTGCCAGCGATCCTCGCCCTTCAGCACCTGCTGCGGACCGACGCAGAGCATCGGGCTGTGCAGCGATTCCAACGTGCCTTCGCGCCGGGTCAGGCTGAGGCAATGCTGCAGGCCATCGTCGCTGATGCGCGCCACGCCGTTGCTGTCGGTGACCGCCTTGCCGTCCTTCCACAGCACCTGATCGGCTGCCACCGCAACGTTCCAGCCCGCGCCCTTGCGCAGGGCCTGCGGCGCCGCCGGTGTTGCCGGCGCACGCGCGTTGGCATCCGCAGTCGTGGCAGCGAAACCGGTTGCTGCCGGGGCGGCGACCAGCTGCACCGTCGTGGTGCTGCCACGCGTGGTGGTTCTGCCGGCCACCAGCAGGCCATCGCCCACGTTCTGCGGGCGCTCCAGCACATAGCGCTTGCCGTTGGCTTCCAACGTGATACGGGGATGCGTGCCGAACAGTTCTGGCACCAGCACGGCCGGCAGCTTGGGCTGCACGCGGCCATCGTCCTGCACGCCGAACACGCCTTCGGTGACCATGGCCAGATAGCCGGCCACCGACCACAGCTGGCGCTCGGAATTGACCACCGGCCCGCTCAGCGCGCCTTCGTCCACATGCACGGCCTGGCTGACAAGCTCGTAGTTTTCCATGTTGGAACCGGCCAGCGCGGCGCCGCGCATCAGCGAACGGATCTCGGCGGCAATGCGCGGGACATCATCCAGCTGGCGCGCCGCGCGCAGCGAATAGGCGCTGACGAACGGCCAGATGGCGCGGTTGTGATAGATCGGCTGCTGCCCTTCCTGCGGCCAGACCACCGGACTGCCGGCCGGCCCGATCGGGTACGCCGCCAGCGCACGGCGCGCACGCCCGGTCGGCAGCACGTCGGCCAGGATACCCAGCGACAGGCCCAGCAGATCGACCTTGGCGTACGGCACCGGGTGCGCCGCTTCGCCGATGTAGCTCATGTACTGGCCCATGTCCTCCCGCCAGAAGCGCGCATCGACCTGCTGCGCCAACGCATCGGCCCACGCCTTGTACTCGTCCGCGCGGGCATCGCCGCGCTTGCCGGCCAGGCGTTCGGCCAGGCGCAGCGCCTGGTAGTGCAGCACGTTGGTGGACAGCGCGTAGGAATCACCGATGAAGCGCACGTCCTCGCGGGTCCAGTCCGGATAGGTCTGCTCGCGCCAGTCCAGGAACGAGGTCTCGCCGCGGTACAGGCCCACCTGCGCGTCGAACACCATCGCGCGGTCCTGTGCCAGCGTGCCCTGCAGCGCCTGCCAGACCTGATCGGCAAACGCCGGATCATCCAGCAGGTGGCGCGCGGCCAGGAACCACACCACGCGGTCGCTGCTGATCGGCCAGCTGCCGCCGGACCCGGTGTCCTGCGCCACGAACAGGCCGGGCGTGTGCCCGTCGCGCGCCGCCGACAGCTTGAACTGCAGCGACTGCCGGGTGCGCTGCGGGTCCAGCCGCGCCAACGCCAGATCGGCGGCGAAGCTGACATCGCGGGTCCACACATAGGGCCAGCGCGCGCCGGTCTGGAAGCACTCGCACGGCACCGGCCGGCCTTCGTCGAACGCGGGATCGCGAATCGCGTCCACACGGTCCTGGTCCATCTCCTGCTGGGCCAGCGCGAACAACGCGTCGAACATCACGCTGCCGGTCTGGCTGCGCATCGGCATCGGCGCGATACGCACCTCACCTTTCGGCGCATGCAGTACGAAGCTGCCGTTGGCAGCGGCTTCGGCACGCGCATGGCGGCCGTCGAATTGCAGGTCGGCCGCCTGCGCGGTCGATCCCAGCGCTGCCCCCAGGACAGCGGTCAGGCAAATGATCTTCAGCATCGAAGCGGCGGACCGGCTTGCGCCCGTCGGCCTCCCTCCCTCTCTGCACGCGTTGTAGGTCCGCACCGTCGTTGCCGGCGGGCGGGCACGGCCCCTCCCTCAAGGTGCCTTGGCCCCATGGTAGACGCGGGGCTGTCGGCTGCGTCCAGCTGCATACGTATTCATGGCGCCACGCGGTAGCGCGCCTGCTGTGCTGGCTTATGGTCCGGGTCTGCCAACGGCGCCTTGGGAGGGGAACTGCCGATGTCACCCACTGCTGTACGCGCGGCAATCGCGCACCTGCTCGGCCTGGCCCTGCTGGCCTGGGCCACGCTGGCACAGGCCGCGCCACAGGTCGCCAGCGTCGAATCACCCGGCAAGGTGCTGAAGGTCAGCCTGGTGCTGGACGGCGGGACCGCCCGCTACCGCGTCGAGCGTTTCGGCGAGCCCGTGGTGGAGGATTCGAAGCTCGGCTTCGCCCTGCGCGATGGCCGCCTGGACCGCGATTTCGCCCTGCTCGGCCAGCAGCGGCGCAGCGTCGACGACAGTTGGGAGCAGCCGTGGGGCGAGCGCCGGCTCACCCGCAACCACTTCAACGAGCTGACCGTGCAGCTGGCCGAAACCACCGGCAGCAAGCGACGGCTGGATGTGGTGTTCCGCGTCTACGACGACGGCCTCGGCTTCCGCTATGTGTTCCCTGAGCAACCGAACCTGCGCGAGGCGATCATCGATGACGAGCTGACCGAGTTCGCCATCGCGCCCGAATCGACCGCCTGGTGGATTCCCGCCGGCGAACCGATCCATTACGAGTACCTGTACCAGCGTACCCCGCTGCGCGAAGTGCCGCAGGTGCATACGCCGATGACCCTGCGCAGCCGCGATGGCCTGCACGTGGCGATCCACGAGGCTGCGCTGGTGGACTACGCCGGCATGTGGCTGCGCCGCACCGAGGGCCAGCGCCTGCGCGCGCAGCTCTCGCCCTCGGCCGAAGGCTGGAAGGTGCGCCGTGCCCTCCCCTTCGCCACACCCTGGCGCACGCTGCAGGTTGCTGACCGCGCGGGTGGCCTGATCGAATCGGACCTGATCCTCAACCTCAACGAACCCAATGCGCTGGGCGACGTGAGCTGGGTGAAGCCCGCCAAGTACCTCGGGGTGTGGTGGTCGATGCACCTGGACAACGAGAGCTGGGCGACCGGGCCGAAGCATGCGGCCACCACCGCCAAGACGAAGAAGGTGATCGACTTCGCTGCTGCGCACGGCTTCCGCGGCGTGCTGGTGGAAGGCTGGAATCCGGGCTGGGACGGCATGTGGGTGGGTAATGGCTACAACTTTGATTTCACCCGCGCCACGCCCGATTTCGATATCGAAGCGCTGTCGGCGTATGGCCTGAAAAAGGGCGTGCACCTGATCGGCCACCACGAAACCGGCTGTGCCATCGAGCACTACGAGGATCAGTTGGGCGCCGCGCTGGACCTGTACGCACGGCTGGGGGTGGACCAGTTCAAGACCGGCTACGTCTGCGACGATGGCCAGGTCGACCGGCGAAATCCGGCTGGCGGCTCGCTCTGGCGCGAGTGGCACGACGGGCAGTTCATGGCCCGCCATCACCTGAAGGTGGTGCAGGAGGCCGCGCGCCGGCACCTGTCGGTGAACCCGCATGAGCCGATCAAGGACACCGGCCTGCGCCGCACCTACCCCAATTGGATCTCGCGCGAAGGCGCACGCGGCATGGAGTACAACGCCTGGGGCCAGCCGCCGAACCCGCCGGAGCACGAGGTCAACCTGGTGTTCACCCGGATGCTGGCCGGGCCGATGGATTACACCCCCGGCATCCTCAGCCTGAAGGGCCGCCACGGCCAGGCCATTCCCAGCACGCTGGCGCGCCAGCTGGCGCTGTACGTGGTGCTGTACAGCCCGATCCAGATGGCCGCCGACCTGCCCGAGCACTACCTGCAGCATCGCGAGGCGTTCCGCTTCATCGAAGACGTGGCGGTGGACTGGGAGCAGAGCCGCGTGCTCGATGGCGAGGTGGGCGACTACGTGACGATCGTGCGCCGCGACCGCAACAGCCGCGACTGGTTCCTCGGCAGCATCACCGATGAACACGGCCGCGTGCTGCCGGTGTCGCTGGGCTTCCTGGAACCCGGCGTGCGCTATCGCGCCGAGATCTACCGCGATGGCGAGGGCGCTGATTTCCGCAGCAACCCGTTCGCGTTCGCACGCGAAACCCGCGAGGTGACCAGTGCCGATGCAGTGACGCTGGTACTGGCACCGGGCGGTGGGCAGGCCATTCGCTTCACGCCTATCCGTTGAACGTCTTCCTGCCTGCGCGCCGCTGTAGCGCCCGAGACCACGCTCGGGCGGCGGTGCGCAGCACCGGAACGCAGCTGAGCATGGGCTCGGCTCTACAGAACGATGCACCTGAAAGCGATTACACCCCTGCAAACGGCATTGAATACGTATGCAGGGTGATTCCCGCGAAGAACGCGCTGCCTACCATAGCGGCGACGACAGCGGCCACCGCGTCGCACGTCCACGGTCACTCCGGGACGTTCACGAATCGATCTGCAACATTGCCTGGGAGGGGAAAATGTTGAACCACAAGCGCAGCGCGCTGAGCATCGCGCTGGCCGTTGTCCTGGCGCCGACGCTGGCGTCTGCACAGTCCACGCAGAGCACCACCACGCCGGCCGCCACCGCCGCCACCAACCTGGATACGGTGCAGGTCACCGGCATCCGCCGCGGCATCGAAAACGCGATCGCGATCAAGCAGGACGCCACCTCGGTGGTCGAGGCGATTTCCGCCGAAGACATCGGCAAGCTGCCCGACGTCAGCATCGCCGAATCCATCTCGCGCCTTCCCGGCCTGGCCGCCCAGCGCGTTGCCGGCCGTGCGCAGGTGATCAGCGTGCGCGGCCTGTCACCCGACTTCGCCACCACCCTGCTCAATGGCCGTGAAGTGGTCAGCACCGGCGACAACCGCGGCGTCGAGTTCGACCAGTACCCATCCGAGCTGGTCAACGGCGTGACTGTCTACAAGACCCCGGACGCGGCTCTGGTCGGCCAGGGCCTGTCGGGCACCATCGACATGCAGACCGCACGCCCGCTCAGCTTCGGCGAGCGCGTGATCGCGGTCAGCGGCCGCTACCAGAAGAGCTCCCTGGGCCGCGCCGCCAACATCGATCCGTATGGCAACCGCTTCAGTGCCAGCTACATCGACCAGTTCTTCGACAACACCCTGGGCATCGCCATCGGTTACGCGCACAGCGACATGCCGATCCAGGAGAACCAGGTCGGCCTCTACGAGCCCTGGACCACCGAACACACCGACAAGGGCGAGCGTCGCGGAATCGCGCCAGGCACCTACTTCACCGATGGCATCAAGGCGCTGCGCCGTACCGGCAACAACAAGCGCGACGGCGTGATGGCGACGATCCAGTTCCGCCCGAGCAACAGCTGGACCAGCACCTTCGACGCGTTCCACACCGAAGCCGAGCAGATCGACACCGCCAACCAGTTCGAGCTGAGCCTCAGTGGCAATGGCGAGGACAGCAACAATCCCAACGCGATCCTGCCGGTGTTCAGCAATGTCGGCCGCAATGCCGATGGCAGCTTCACCGGTGGCACGATCAGCAATGCGTACCCGCTGGTCCGCGGCATGTACAACAAGCGCAAGGACAAGATCGACGCGTTCGGCTGGAACAACGAGTTCAACGTCGGCGGTGTGAAACTGGTCGCCGACCTGAACTACTCGAAGGCAACCCGCCGCGAGATCAACCTGGAAAACAACCTGCAGCTGGTGCCGCGCCCGCAGTTCGACACGATCGGCCTGGTGGTGAACAACAACAGCTTCTCGCAGATCACGCCGGGGCGCGACTATTCCAATCCGGACAGCCTGTTCCTGACCAATACGATCTATGGTTCCGGCTACGGCAAGGTGCCGGAAGTTGAAGACCGCTTGAAGGGCGCCAAGCTGGCGGCGACGCTGCCGGTTCCCGAGGCCATGTCCAGCTGGTTCTCGGATGTGGACGTGGGCGTGAACTATGCCGACCGCCGCAAGCAGAAGGCCCAGGCCGAAGGCAACATCCTGCTCGGCGCCCAAGGCGAATCCACCATCGCCCCGGACCTGCAGTACCGCCCGGTCAACCTCGGCTTCGCCGGCATCGGCTACATCCCGTCGTGGAACGTGCCGGCAGCGGTGGGTCGCTACATGACCTTCAACCCGGTCGACAATCTGGACTACCTGATTCCCAAGTCGTGGACGGTCGAGGAGAAGATCACCACCGCGTGGGCACGCCTGAACATCAACACCGACATCGGCGTGGTCGGCGTGCGCGGCAACATCGGCGTACAGATGCAGCACACCGACCAGAGCTCGGATTCGCGCTACTGGGACAGCTCACAGCCGGCGGGCAGCAACATCCAGCCCTTCTCTGCCGGCAAGACCTACAAGGATTGGTTGCCGAGCTTGAACCTGGTGTTCATGTTCCCGCACCAGCAGACATTGCGCTTCGCCGCCGCCAAGCAGGTCGCGCGCCCGCGCGTGGACCAGATGCGTGCCGGCCTGGAGTTCGGTGTGGATACCAACAACGGCCGCCCCGGTGGCAGCGGCGGCAATCCGCTGCTGGATCCGTGGCGCGCGACCGCGCTGGACCTGTCCTACGAGAAGTACTTCGGCGAGAAGGCCTACGTGGCTGCGGCGATCTTCTACAAGGATCTGAAGAGCTACGTCTACACGCAGTCGGTGGACAACTATGACTTCAGCGGCCTGCTGGGCAATTACGTGCCGCCGCCGGGCATGACCGCACCGGTGCTGACCACCGGTACCTTCTCCACGCCGCAGAACGGCAAGGGCGGCACGTTGAAGGGGCTGGAGCTGACCGGGTCGTTCCCGCTGGAGATGCTGACCGACAGCCTGCGTGGCTTCGGCGTGCAGGCCAGCGCGACCTTCAACAAGAGCGACATCACCATCCTGGATCCGGAAAGCGCCTCCAGCGTGGGCAGTGGCCCGATCAGCCTGCCGGGCCTGTCCAAGCGCGTGTACAACTTCACCGCCTACTACGAGCGCAGTGGCTTTGAAGCACGCGTGAGCCAACGCCGCCGCTCGGACTTCATTGGTGAGATCGGCAACTTCAACGGCAACCGCACGCTGCGTTACGTGGTAGGCGAGAACGTGACCGATGCACAGGTCAGCTACACCTTCAGCGACAGCAGCAGCCTGCGCGGGCTGACCCTGCTGCTGCAGGGCAGCAACCTGACCAACGAGCCGTACCGCACCTACGCCGGCAGCAAGGATCGCCCGCTGGAGTACATCGAGTGGGGCCGCACCTACATGCTGGGCGTGAACTACAAGTTCTGATCACGACCGGGTAGTGCCGGTCGCTGGCCGGCAACCCATGGGGAGCAGGACCGGAAACCCGCTGCGCAGGCAGCGGGTTTTCTTCTGCGCGGATGCTGGCCGTTGGTCGGCCAGGCCCACCCACAAAAAAGGGACGGGGCGCTTCGGCCCCGTCCCCGCAAGTACCGCCACCGGAGAAAACGGTCAGCTGCGTCGGGCGCAATACACCGCGCGCGGCGGCAGCTCGAGTTCATTGCCCTGCACCGTGCCCGCATCCGGGCCCGGTACCTCCACCTGCTGCCAGTTGCCCGGCGGCAGCGGATGGCTCACCGCCTCGGCCGACAGGTTGAAGGCCAGCAGGAGGGTTTCATCTGCAAGCATACGCTCGAACAGCAGCACTGGCTCGGCGCTTTCGATGAACCGGATGCTGCCATGCAGGAGCGCCGGCTGGCTATGCCGCCAGGCCAGGAACCCCCGGAATGCGGCCAGGACCGAGCCCGGGTCGCGCTCCTGCACCGCCACGGCCGCGGCGCGGTGCTCGGCCGGGATCGGCAGCCACGGCTGGCCCGTGGTGAAACCGGCCAGCGGCGCATCAGTCCACGGCAACGGGGTGCGGCAGCCGTCGCGGCCCTTGAAGTTCGGCCAGAAGGTGATGCCATAGGGGTCCTGCAGCGCCTCGAACGGCACCTCGGCCTCAGCCAGGCCCAGCTCCTCGCCCTGGTACAGGCAGACCGAGCCGCGCAGCGAGCACAGCATCGCCACCAGCATCCGCGCCAGGCGCGGGTCAGCCGGGTGGCCGCCCCAGCGGCTGACCGCCCGCTCCACGTCGTGATTCGAAACCGCCCAGCACGGCCAGCCTTCGGTCATCGCCGCTTCCAGCCGCGAGACCGTGTCGCGGATATAGGCCGCGCTGTAGTCGTCCACCAGCAGCTCGAAGCTGTAGCCCATGTGCAGGCGGCCGTCCCGGGTGTACTCGGCGGTGGTGGCCAGCGAGTCCTCCGAGGAGATCTCGCCCAGGCTCACCGCGCCCGGGTACTCGTCCAGCAGCGCGCGCAGGCGCTCCAGGAAGGGCAGGTTCTCCGGCTGGGTGTTGTTGTAGTAGTGGTACTGGTACGCGTACGGGTTGTCCGGGCTGAAGCCGCGGCCCACGCGCTTGTCGGCGGGCTTTGGCGGGTTGTCGCGCAGCTGCGCGTCGTGGAAGCAGAAATTGATGGCGTCCAGGCGGAAGCCGTCCACGCCGCGGTCCAGCCAGAAGCGCACGTTGTCCAGGGTGGCCTGCTGCACGTCCGGGTGGTGGAAGTTCAGGTCCGGCTGGTCGACCAGGAAGTTGTGCAGGTAGTACTGCTCACGGCGCGGCTCCCACTGCCAGGCGCCGCCGCCGAACAGCGACAGCCAGTTGTTGGGCGGGGTGCCGTCCTCGCGCGGGTCGGCCCACACGTACCAGTCCGCCTTCGGATTGCTGCGGTCCTGGCGGCTCTCGCGGAACCAGGCGTGCTCGATCGAGGTATGGCTCAGCACCTGGTCGATCATCACCTTCAGGCCCAGGCCGTGGGCCTTGGCCAGCAGCCGGTCGAAGTCGTCCAGGCTGCCGAACAGCGGGTCGACGTCGCGGTAGTCGGCGATGTCGTAGCCGAAGTCGGCCATGGGGGACTTGAAGAACGGCGAAATCCAGATCGCGTCCACGCCCAGCGCGGCGATGTGGTCCAGCCGCTCGATGATGCCCGGCAGGTCACCCACCCCGTCGCCGTTGGCATCGAGGTAGCTGCGCGGGTAGATCTGGTAGATGACGGCTCCGCGCCACCATGGATAGTGCGACATCGACAGCCCCCCTCCGGGCATGCAGGGCCCACCGGAAGCGGGCCGAAATCCTGTTCCGGCAAGCTTAGCGGTGGCCTCCGGGGCATGGCGCAGCCTGCATACGTATTCACGCTGGCCGCTGGCGTGACCGCGCCGCAGCGGCGTGCCAGTCCGGTTTGCGCCCGGAGTTCACGGGCAACGCCTATAATCAACGGCGAGCCTGAAAGCCTGATCGCATGACCATCACCGAAGACACCCGTCCCGCCCTGGGCCTGCCCCAGATCCAGTCGCTTGCTGCGGCCGACATGGCCGCCGTCGACGCCCTGATCCGGCGCCGGCTGTCCTCGGACGTCGTGCTGATCAACCAGATCGCCGATCACATCATTTCCGCCGGCGGCAAGCGCCTGCGCCCGATGCTGGTCATGCTGGCCGGCCATGCGGTCGGCCAGGCCGGCCCGGATCACCACCAGCTGGCGGCAATCATCGAGTTCATCCACACCTCCACCCTGCTGCACGACGACGTGGTGGACGAATCCAGCCTGCGCCGTGGCCGCAGCACCGCCAACGCGCTCTGGGGCAATGCACCGAGCGTGCTGGTCGGCGACTTCCTGTACTCGCGCAGCTTCCAGCTGATGGTCGAACTGGAGCGCATGTCGGTGATGCAGATCCTGGCCGATGCCACCAACCGCATCGCTGAGGGTGAGGTGTTGCAGCTGCTGCACGTGCACAACCCCGATACCGACGAAGCCGCGTACCTCCGCGTGATCGAGCGCAAGACCGCGGTGCTGTTCGCCGCCGGCACCCGCCTGGGCGCGCTGGCCAGTGGCGTGGACGAAGCCAAGCAACAGGCCCTGTTCGACTACGGCATGCACCTGGGCTACGCGTTCCAGATCGCCGACGACGTGCTGGACTACTCGGCCAACGCCGACGAACTGGGCAAGAACCTGGGCGATGATCTGGCCGAAGGCAAGGCGACGCTGCCGCTGATCCACGCGATGGCGCACTCCGACGACGCCACCCGTGAGCGCCTGCGCACCATCGTGCAGGACGGCGATGCCTCGGCGATGCCGGAAGTGCTGGCCGCGATCCGCGCCACCGGCGGCCTGGAGTACAGCCGCGCGCGTGCGGAGGAATACGCCGAAGCCGCCGAGCGCGCGCTCGATGGCCTGGGCGACAACGACGCGGTCGCCGCCCTGCGCGGCCTGGCCCGCTACGCGGTGCAGCGCTCGCATTGATCGGTTGAGGTGTGCCGACCAACGGTCGGCACCTACCGTGGCTGTGGGTGGATGCCGACCATTGGTCGGCACTGGAACATCGGTGGGTGCCAACCTTGGTCGGCACGCCTTTGTTTACCGGAACCGCTCCTCGAAGAACTCATCCAGCGCCTTCCACGCGCGCTTGGCCGCCCGTTCGTTGTACTGGCAGCCCGGCGGACTGTTGGCATCGCGCTCGGCAAAGCAGTGCACCGCACCACTGTAGTTGGTGAACTCCCAATCGACCTTGGCCGCGTTCATTTCCTTCTGGAAACCGGCGATATCCTCGGCGGTCACGCTCTTGTCGTCGGCGCCATTGAGCACCAGCACCGACGGATGGCTGCCACCGGCCTGCGCCGGCAACGGCGAGCCCAATCCACCGTGCAGGCTCACCACACCGGCCAGCGGCGCACCGGCCCGGGCCAGCTCCAGCACCGTGGTGCCGCCAAAACAGAAGCCCACCGCGCCGATCCGGCTGGCATCCAGCGGCACCTTGCCGGCCTGCGCCTTGAGCACGTTCACCGCCTCCAGCGCGCGGGCACGCAGCAACGGCCGGTCGTTGCGCAGCTTGGTCGCCACCGGCCCGGCCTCGGCATCGGTCTTCGGCCGCACACCCTTGCCGTAGACATCGGCCACCAGCACCACGTAGTCGTCACCGGCCAGCTGCTTGGCCTTCTCGATGGCCGATTCGTTCACGCCCTTCCAGTTCGGCACCATCACCAGGCCAGGGCGCTTGTCATGCTCGCCGTCGTCATAGACCAGCACGCCACTGAAGGTCGTGCCCTGGTGTTTCCATTCCACCGGCTGCGTCTTCATCGCCGCCCACGCCGGCATCGCCGCCAGCCCCAGGATCATCGCCACACCGCATCGCCAACGATTCATGCGCCTGCTCCGCAAGAAAAAGGGGACGGAGGGGATTAAGCCGTAATCGCCCCTCCCGCGTCGCATTCTGCATTGGCGGCGTGACGCAGGTGTGGTTGGATACGACTTAATCCCCTCCGTCCCCTTTTTTCGCATGAATCTTGTTGATCGCTTTCTGTCTGGCCTGATCCCGCGTTTGCCTGCCGAGGATGCCCCGCAGTGGGCACATGTCCAGGGCGCCAGCGCCGAAGACCTGCAGCGCCTGCGTGTGCAGTGGCCGCAGGTGCCGGGCAGCCTGGTGGAGCTGCTGTCGCGCGTGGATGGCACCCACTACCGGGAGTACCCCGCGGGCAAGGTCTGCGTGCTGATGCTCGGCTCGGATGTCGAGGACGGCGGCTATCCGTACTACCTGCGATCGGTCGCGCAGATCTTCGAGGACCAGCAGCGGTGGGACGACAGCATCCGTTCCATCTACGAAGAGTGGCTGGATGACGAACCGGAGATTCTCGGCGAGGGCATCGATGCGGATCTGCCGATGAGCCGCCGGCTGTGTTTCTCGCACTGCATGAACAACGGTGGCACCTCGATGCTGTATC
This sequence comes from Stenotrophomonas sp. AS012628, assembly GCF_010608305.1. Lineage (NCBI taxonomy): Bacteria > Pseudomonadati > Pseudomonadota > Gammaproteobacteria > Lysobacterales > Lysobacteraceae > Stenotrophomonas > Stenotrophomonas sp. AS012628. The sequence goes on from NZ_VMBJ01000006.1 coordinate 81,882, forward strand.
TGGATTTCGATCCGGCACCGGGCGGCACCGTCGGCCAGGTGGTGCGCTACCTGCACGATCCGGACAGCTACGCGGTGATCGCACCGAGCTTCGATGCGTACCTGCAGCAGCTGATCGATGGCGATTACGCGTTCATCGACGAAGACCAGTAGATCCACGCCATGGGTGGATGAATTCCCCGCTGGGTTGCCGGCCAGCGGCCGGAACTACCCTCAGGCGATGCCCAACCCCGGAATCGCGCTGATGCTGTCCGGGTCGAATCCGGCCAGTTCGGCGAAATGGCGACCACGCGCCACGTAATCGCGGTAGGCACCAAAACTGGGCGCGCCCGGCGACAGCAGCACCACCCCGCCCTGCGCACCCAGCGCCGCGCGTGCAAGCGCCATCGCCTCGGGCAGGTCGCCGGCGGCGTGCAGGCCGAAGCGACCGGCATCGGCCAGCGGCTGCAGCATCGCGTGGATGCGCGGGCCGTTGCTGCCCATGGTCACAATCTCCACCGGCGGCACGTCGTGCGCCATGTGCTGCATGAAATCGGTCCAGTCCAGGCCGCGGTCATGCCCGCCCACCAGCAGCGCGATGCGCTGCCCGGCGAAGCATTCCAGCGCGGCCAGGCTGGCATGCGGCGTGGTGCTGATCGAATCGTTGACGTAGGTCAGGCCATCGGCCACGCCAATCCGCTGCAGGCGGTTCGGCAGCGGGCGGAAATCCTGCACCGCCGGTGCCAGCGCCACCGCGTCCAGGCCCAGCGCTTCCAGTGCAGCCAGCACCGCGCACAGGTTGCCGCGGTTGTGGCGGCCCGGCAGCGGCGTGTTGCGGGTATCGAACACCGCCTGTTCGCCGCGATGCACGATGTCAGCGCGCATGTGCCACCCCTGCGGCTGGTTGAACCAGACCACCTCACTGTCGGGCAACGACAGCGCGGCCAGATGCGGATCGGCGGCATTGAGCACGGCGATGCTCGGCGCAGCTTCAGTCACCAGCCGCAGCTTGTCTTCGATGTAGCGTTGTTCGCTGCCGTGCCAGTCCAGGTGTTCGGGGAACAGGTTCAGTACCACCGCCACCTGCGGATGAGCGCCACTGCGCGCCACTTCACCGGTCTGGTAACTGGACAGTTCCACCGCCCAATACTCGGGTGCCGGCTGCGGATCCAGCACTTCCAGCAGCGGCAGGCCGATGTTGCCGACCAGGCCGGTGCGATGGCCGGCGGCACGCAGCAGGTGCGCGACCAAGGCGGTGGTGGTGCTCTTGCCCTTGGTACCGGTCACGCACACGGTGTCGTGCACGATGCCGTCGTCGGCCGTGTGTTCGGCAAACCACAGCGCGGTGCCGCCGATGAAGGTGGTGCCCTGCTCTGCCGCCGCCAGCGCGATCGGCTGGTAAGGGCTGATGCCGGGCGACTTGATCACCACATCGAACGCGGCCAGCGCTTCGGCCGAGGGTTCGCCAAGCACCTGCAGCGCGCCCTGCGTTTCCGCACGCGCGGCTTCGGCTTCAGCGGCCGGGCAGAACAGGCTCAGGCCAAGCGTTGGCAGGCGCTCACGCAGCACCGCAAACGCGGCGCGGCCCTCACGGCCCCAGCCCCACAGCGCAACGCGCTTTCCCTCAAGCTTCGAAATCTTCACGCACCCGTTCCCACAGCGCAGCCGGAACGCGGTGCTCGCCCTGCAGCTGCAGCAGCGGCGTCAGTTCCAGTTCGGCGGCATCCAGCTGCGGCTGGATCTCGTTGCAGAAGCGCTTCACCAGCACGTCTTCCTTCCACTCCGGGCGCTGCGCCAGCGTCGCCATCGCCGCACGCGATTCGCGGCCTTCACCCACGCACTCGAACGGCTTGTGGTCCTGGAATTCCAGCAGCGCATCGAAGCCACCGGCCTGCTCGGCATCGTCCAGCAGGTTGCGGCCGAAGATGCGCACCAGGCGCGTCTTGGGCATGAACGGGGCCAGCGCCAGGAACACGAAATGGCACTTCGGGCAGACGCCACACCAGCGGTTCACCGGGCGCTCGCCGAGGATGTGGAAATTGCGGTTGCAGCTGGAGAAGTGCGCGTCGTAGAAATCAGTCTTGGCGAACTGGCGGGCCACCGCCAGCTCGGACATCGGTCGCAGCAGCGAGTAGTACTGCAGATCCGCCGCCACGTACTTCCGCACATGGCTGCCGAACGCCTGCTCGCAGGCCCAGCCCTTGGACCACTGGTGGTTCACTTCGCCGGTGCCCGGAATCTGGCTGCCGTAGCTGGCCGAACGCTCGTTGGAGAACACGACCTGGTCCACGCCGTGCAGCAGGGCGGCCAGCACCATGATTGCCGAGTTCACCACCGTCACCGGGATATGGCCGTTCCAGGCGCCCTGGCGGTTGAGCTCGAACAGTTCCGGTGCCAGCGTGCGGCCCAGGTTCAATGTCGGCAGGCCGGTGCGCTCGGCGCACGCACGGATCAGCTGCGAGCCACCGATCCAGGTCACCGTCTCGTCCACGCCGGCACGGCGCAGCGCTTCGATGCTGACCAGCGAATCCTTGCCGCCGCCGATGGCCACCAGCGCGTGCGGCCGCAGGCCCAGCGCCGGCGTCTGCACGGCCTCGCCCTGCACCGGCAACCGGAAGCGGCCGCGCAGGTTCAGGCCGTTGCGGTAGGCGAATTCGCCCAGGCCATTGAGGTAAATGGTCTCCACCAGTGCGGCGGTATCGGCATCGATGCTGTAACTGTCGATGCTGACCGTATCCGGTACGCCGGCCTTGTAGTAGCTGACGCCGGCGATCAGGTGCAGCAGCTGCAGCGCACGCTGCACGGCGGCGGCGCGCGCCTCGTCCAGCACGAACGGGGCGCCGGGCACGGTGATGGTTTCCACCATCTCCGGGCCGTCGTCGAAGGCGTAGACCAGCCGGGCCACGCCGGTATCCGCTGCGAAGTCGCAGCGGACGAAGCGGAAGCGGGAAACCTGGTGTTTGTCGAAAGCAGTCATGGTGTATCCGGTCAGGCACGGGCCCGCGCGAAGGCGCGGGGCGTGTCGGTGGGCGGGTGCAGGGCGCGCGCGGTGGTCATTCGATCACGTCTTCGCGCGGCAGCATCCGCTGGTTGTAGGTGTTGGCCATCACATAGCCGTAGGCACCGGCATCGGCGATCAGCATCACGTCGTCCGGCGCAGTGGACACCGGCAGCTTGCGGCGCTTGCCGAACACATCGCTGGATTCACAGATCGGCCCGACCACATCGAACGCCGCTTCGGCATACCCCCCCTGCCGGCTGAGGTTCTCGATGTCATGCCAGGCGTCGTACAGCGCCGGGCGCATCAGTGCGTTCATGCCGGCGTCCAGGCCGACACGGCGCACGCCGTCCTTTTCCACCACCTGGGTGGCATGGGTCAGCAGCACGCCCGATTCGGCCACCAGGTAGCGGCCCGGCTCGATCGCCAGGCGGAATGCCGGGTGCAGTCCCTTTACCTCGGCCAGGCCCTCGGCCCAGGCGTCCAGGTCGAAGGGTTCGTCTTCGTCGCTGTACGGAATCGGCAGGCCGCCACCGATATCGATGGTCTGTACGCTGCCGATGCGGCGGGCGAAACCGGCCAGCTCATCGCACATCAGGCGCCAGTGCTGCGCGGTTTCCACGCCGCTGCCCAGGTGCGCATGCAGGCCCACCACGCGGCTGCCCAGTTCGGTGGCCGCGCGCACGAACTCGTCGACGCGGGCGATCGGCAGGCCGAACTTGGACTCCTTGCCACCGGTGCGGACCTTGGCGTGGTGGCCCTCGCCCCGGCCCAGATCGACGCGCAGCCACAGCTCGCGGTTACGGAACAGGTCCGGCCAGCGCTGCAGCGCTTCCACGTTGTCGACGGTCACGGTCACGCCCAGCGCAAACGCCGCCTCGTACTCGCTGCGCGGGCAAAAGCTGGGGGTGAACAGCACGCGCTTGGGCGACAGTTCCGGCAGGTGCTGGAACACATGCTTCAGCTCGCCGTGCGACACGCACTCCAGGCCGAAGCCTTCGGCTTCCAGCAGCTGCAGGATGGCCGGGTGGCTGTTGGCCTTGATCGCGTAGTAGCGCTGGTCGATCGGCTTGATTGCGGCCAGTGCACGGGCGCGGGCGCGCACCGTCGGCAGGTGGTAGACGTAGCGCGGCGTACCGGCATCGGCCAGCTGCAGCAGGTGCGCACGCTGGCCGCGCCACCACGGCGTGCCGCGCGGGCGCACGGTGCCGGCAATCTCGCGCCAGCGCGGGCCGAACACTTCGGTCTCTTCCACCGGCATCGCGCCGCTGTCGATCAGCTCTGCGTGCAGGATCGGCAGCAGGCCATCGGCATCGGCCTCGTCGATGACGAAGGTCAAGTTCAGGTCGTTGGACGACTGCGAGATCATGTGCACGCGCTCGCGGCCGAAGGTGGCCCACACGTCCGACAGCTTGTGCAGCAGCGAGCGCATGCCGCGGCCCACCAGGGTGATCGCCGCGCACGGCACGATCACCTTCACCTTGCAGATCTGCGACAGGTCGGCCGACAGCGCGGCCAGCACATCGGTGTTGACCAGGTTCTCGGACGGGTCCAGGGACACGGTGACGTTGGTCTCGGCCGAACCGATCAGGTCCACCGACAGGCCGTGCTTCTTGAACAGGTTGAACACATCGGCCAGGAAGCCGACCTGCTGCCACATGCCGATGCCTTCCATCGACACCAGCACGATGCCGTTGCGGCGGCTGATCGCCTTTACCCCCGGCACCGGCGCGGCGCTGCCGTCGATGCTGGTGCCCGGCAGTTCCGGGCGCTCGGTGTCGAGGATGGCCATCGGCACGCCGGCATCGCGGCACGGCTTGATCGAGCGCGGGTGCAGCACCTTGGCGCCGGTGGTGGCGATTTCCTGCGCCTCGTAGTAGTCCAGGCGGGTCAGCAGGCGCGCGTCCGGCACGTCCTTCGGGTTGGCGCTGAACATGCCCGGCACATCGGTCCAGATCTCCACGCGGCTGGCGCCGAGCAGCGCACCGAAGTACGCCGCCGAGGTATCCGAGCCACCGCGGCCGAGGATGGCGGTGCCGCCATCGGCATGCCGCGAAATGAAGCCCTGGGTGATCAGCAGGCGGGTCGGCTGCGCGCGGAAGCGCTGCATCCACTCGGCATCGGCACGCCACTGGCAGTTCACCGACAGGCGCTGCGACCAGTCGCTCTGGTTCGGCTGCGGCGGCATCGCATCCAGCCACTGGCGGGCATCCATCCAGCCCATGTCCAGGCCCGTGGCGTGCAGGTAGGCTGCGCCCAGGGTGGAGGACAGCAGCTCGCCCTGACCCAGCACTTCAGCCTGCCAGTCCAGCGGACGGGTCGCGGCGCGCGCGTCGTCCAGCAGGCCCTGCAGCGCCGCCAGGCGTTCGGCCAGTACCTCGCGGCCCAGGCCCAGTTCAACCAGGAAGCCCTCGTGGCGTTCGACCAGCGCCGCCACGCGATCACGGCTGTCCGGTGCGCCATCGGCAATCGCGGTCAGTTCGTTGGTGACCCCGGACAACGCCGACACCACCACCAGCACGCGCGAGCCGGTCTCTTCCGCACGTTTTTTCGCCAGCTTCCCGATCGTGTCCCAGCGATGACGACGCGACACCGAGGTGCCGCCGAACTTCAGTACGATCCAACGATCGACAAGGGGGGAAGCTGACATGGATTGGCTATGTAGAATGTGGGGAAGCCGCCCTCGGGGGCGGAACCTTTGATTCTAAGCGCAATATCCCCGTAGATGGCCGTCCTCCGTTACCTGCAGCTCGATGTCTTCGCCCCCCGCCCCGGCACCGGCAACCCACTGGGCGTCATCCTGGACGCCGACGGGCTCTCCAGCCGCCAGATGCAGGCCCTGGCCGCCTGGCTGAATCTGTCCGAGACGGTGTTCTTCCTGCGCCCCAGCGCGCCGGGTGCCGACTACCACATCCGCATCTTCACCCCGACCCGCGAGCTGGCATTTGCTGGCCACCCCAGCGTCGGCGCCGCCTGGGCCGCGGTGAGCTGTGGCTTGGCGCAACCGCGCGACGGCGCCCTGCTGCAGCAATGCGCGGCGGGGTTGCTGCCGGTACGGGTGAGCGGTCCGGCCGAGGCACTGCAGATCCAGCTGGCCAGCCCACCGGCACGGCAACTGGACACGAGGGTGGACGCCGCGCCGGAGACGCTGCTGGCGCTGGCGGCCAACGGGCACGTGCCCGAACTGTGGGACAACGGTGCACGCTGGTGGCTGCTGCCGCTGCGCGACGCCGCCGCCGTGCGCGGACTGGCGCCAGACATGGCGGCCCTGCGCGACTGGAGCCTGGCCACCGACGCTACTGGCCTGGCCGTGTTCGCCGACGAGCCCGGCGACGACCACGCCCGCGTGGTGCGCGCCTTCTGCCCCGCTGACGCGGCCGCCGTACCCGAAGACCCGGTGACCGGCAGCGCCAATGCGCTGATCGGCGCCTGGCTGCGGCAGCGCGATGCCCTGCCCGGCCGCGAAGGCCGCTACGTGGCCAGCCAGGGCCGCGAAGTGGGCCGCGATGGCCGCGTGCAGGTGCAGGTCGACGCGCAGGGCACGGTGTGGATCGGCGGCCAGGTGCAGTGCGTGATCGACGGCAGCATCCATTGGTAGCGTCGGGCCACGCCCGGCGAACGCCGCACACGGACGCCGGGCATGGCCCGGCGCTACCGTACCCCTCTCGTTCTACGGAGTTTGCCCCCTATGACCACCCGCCGTTTCCTGCAGCTGGATGTGTTCTCCCCGCGCGCCGGCGCCGGTAACCCGCTGGCCGTGGTACTCGATGCCGAGGGCCTGGACGATGCCAGCATGCAGGCCATCGCCCGCTGGACGCGACTGCCCGAAACCACCTTCGTGTTTCCACCGCAGGCACCCGGTGCCAGCTACCGGCTGCGCATGTTCAGCCCGCAGAAGGAAGTGCCGTTCGCCGGCCACCCCAGCGTCGGCACGGCGCATGCGGTGCTGCAGGCAGGCCTGGCCACACCGATCGATGGCGTGCTGGTGCAGGACGGCATTGCCGGCGCCCTGCCGCTGCGCGTCAGCGGTGAGGGTACGCAGCAGCGCATCGCCATCCGCACCCCGCGCGCGCAGCTGGCCGAGACTGCCGAGGCGACCGATCCTCGCCTGCAGGCCGCACTGAAGGGCTGGCCGCTGGGCACGCTGCCACCGGCACGCATGCAGGGCGGGCGCAGCTGGTGGGTGGTGCAGGTGGCCGATGAGGCCGCATTGCGCGCGCTGCAGCCGGACTGGGATGCGGTGGCCGCACTGGCCGAGACCACCGACAGCATGGGCGTGTTCGCCTATGCCTTCAGCGATGGCAGCGAGGGCTTCGACCTGGCGGTACGTGCCTTCGTCGGCAATGGACGCCGCTTCGAAGACGCCGCCTCCGGCGCCGCCAACGCCGTGCTGGCCGCATGGCTGGACCTGCGCGATGCGCTGCCGCGCGGCCGCGCACCGTTCGAAGTCAGCCAGGGCCGCGAAGTGGGCCACGATGCGCGCCTGACGCTGCTGGTCGACGAGGACGGCGAGGTCTGGTCGGGCGGCCAGGTGCAGACCGTCATCACCGGCACCATCGATTGGTAAAGGGACACTGTAGAGCCGAGCCCACGCTCGGCTGTTCTTCGGCCAGATCACGGGACCTGCAGAAGCCGAGCCTGGGCTCGGCTCTACAGATGCGCCGGCTCAGCCCAGCTCGGCTTCCAGGCTGATCGGCACGGCGCTCAGTGCCTTGGACACCGGGCAGTTCTGCTTGGCGTCATCGGCAATCGCACGGAACTGCGTGGCGTCGATGCCCGGCACCACCGCCTTCACCTTCAGCCGGATCTGCGACAGCTGCGGGCCGCCTTCCAGCGACAGATCGACCTTGGCTTCGGTATCCAGCGAGGTCGGGGTAAAGCCGGCTTCGCCGAGCTTGGCCGACAGCGCCATGGTGAAACAACCGGCGTGCGCGGCAGCGATCAGCTCTTCCGGATTGGTGCCCTTTTCGTCGCCGAAACGGCTGTTGAAGCCGTAGCGGGTCTTGTCCAGCAGGCCACTCTGCGGCGTGCTCAACTGCCCCTTGCCCGACTTCAGATCGCCTTCCCAGTGCGCGGTGGCGTGTCGCGAGATTCCCATGTGCTGCTCCTGCGTGACGGTGATGAACGGTCACCCTCGCACGGGAGGCGTTAGCCCTGCGTCGCTCCGCCGCACGCTGGAGGTCGTCTTCCGAACCCGGCGCGTGGACACTTCCTCGCCAACCGGAAACGCATTTCCCTCTTGTTTTCAGTGGTTTCGCGCATTCCGACGATGGGCGGGCGCCGGCCATGGCGTGCGCTGCCACACCCCCATCCCCCACTGCCGGCCATGTACTGAATCGGCCTGGATATGAAAAAACATGCACTTTCCGCGCTTCGGGCTATTGGCGGCGCCCGAGAGTTGCCCTACATTGCGCTTGCCGACGGGGTTCGGCGCCGACCAAACAACCAACCGTTCACGGAACAGGAAACCATGGCAAAGACCGCTAAGAAGGCTGCCCCGAAGAAGGCAGTGAAGAAAGTCGCGACGAAGGCAGCCGCCAAGCCGGCCGCTCCGAAGCCGATCAAGGAAGTGCTGACCAAGTCCGGCCTGGTTGCACACATCGCTGAAGCCTCCGGCGTCATCGCCAAGGACGTCCGCGCTGTGCTGGCCTCGCTGGAAAGCGCCGTCGCCTCCTCGGTGCACAAGAAGGGCGCTGGCTCGTTCACCCTGCCGGGCCTGCTGAAGATCACCACCGTCAATGTGCCGGCCAAGCCGAAGCGCAAGGGCATCAACCCGTTCACCAAGGAAGAGCAGTGGTTCGCTGCCAAGCCGGCCACCACCAAGCTGAAGGTGCGTCCGCTGAAGAAGCTGAAGGACGCCGCGCTGTAAGCGCGCGCCCCAACGCGGATTCCGACGGGACGGCTCTGGCCGTCCCGTTTTTTTTGTCCCAACCACAGCCCGCAACACAGCGTTGCCGCATCCCCGGGAATGCGCGTACAGGCCCGTCGCCATTGGCTGGGCGTGGTGCGTTGCGGCCCCGGAACGTACCGGGTGGAACACTGCGTGCAGCCCCGGCCATCGCCGCCGGGCACGGCCTTGCCTAAGGTGGGCACATCCTCCACAGCTACGGCGAGCGTCCCCTCATGGCCAGCCCCTCCACCCGCTACCGGATCTCGGTGACCCCCATCGAAAAGGACGGGTTGCAGTGCACCGGGCGCTGCACCATCGAACTGGAACATCGCGCCAGCCGCGACCTGATGCGCCTGCTGGAAGCGGCGCCGCGCACCGCAGGCATCAGCGGCGACGAGCGCGCGACCCTGGTGATCGCCACCCAGCTGCTGCGCGACATCGTGCAGCGCCACGCCGAAACCGAAGGCCATGCCTTGGCCGCCATCGCCGCGCAGGTGCTGCCGGCGCTGGATGCACTGGAACAGCTGCCCTCCTCCCGCTGATCGCGGCACAGCCGATACACTGCCTCCTTCCGTTCGCCTCGGGGAGGAGGCAGACATGCGCAGGTTCCTGATACTGATCGCACCGCTGGTGCTGCTGGCCTGTTCCCGGCCGCCATCGCAACCTCATCCTGCGGATGCCGCTCCGCCGGCCACGACCGAGGCGGCTGCCCGCGCGAAGCCACAGGCCGTCGCAGAAGGCGATGCAGCGGCCGTGCAGGCCATCGATGTCGATCCCCTGTTTGCCGCCGTCGCGGCCGAGGCCGAGCTGCCGGCGGGAATGCTCAATGCCTATGTCATGGCCCTGCTCAATCGCGATCGCAAGGCCATCGACGCCGCATGGACCTTCCCGCCCAGCGATGCACGACGCGCCGACGATGCCGCATTGCGCCAGCTCACGGACGTGCGCAGCCTGCGCCTGACCAGCGAACTGCCAGTCGCGCGCGACGGTCACCAGCCACCGCAGCTGCTGGAGGTTCCGGTGCAGATCCGCGCGGTGACCGCTGAGGGCACCTTCCGCTTCGGCGGCTGGTACCGCGTGCAGCCCAGCAGCGATGGCCGCGCCTGGCAGATCCAGTCGGCGCAACTGCGGCCATCGCTGGACTGAACCGTTGCAGCGGCATGCACGCGCGATTCAGCCGGCAAGGCTACTCTTTGGTCCATCCATTCCGCATTCACCGGTCACCGCCATGCGCCTGCGTTCCCTGATGACCAGCCTCGCGGCCTCCACCGTGCTGATCGCTGCTGCGATCGGCGCCCAGGCCGCCCCTTCCATTTCCGGCCGCGAACTGTCGGTCGGTGCCAGCGACGTGCAGCAGTACCTCGATGGCAGCTTCCCGCGCACCCAGGACGCCCTGGGGGGCCTGATCGCCCTGACCATGAGCCATCCGCAGCTGAGCCTTCCGGCCGGCGAACGGTTGAACCTGGGCATGGACGTCGCACTGGCCACCGCCGGTAGCAACCCGTCCAAGCTGGGAACGGTGAAGCTCAGCAGCGGCCTGCGCTACGACGCGCAGACCCAGGGCTTCCACCTGCAGCAGCCGAGCGTGGATGACTTCACCCCGGCCAACCAGGGCGGTCGCCTCGATTCGCGCACCCGCGGCCTGCTCAATGCCTGGCTGAGCGACTACGCCCAGCGCGAACCGATCTACAAGCTGGACCCGGCCGTGGCCGGCCTGCTCGGCGCACTGCAGGTGCAGTCGGCACAGGTGAAGAACGGCAAACTGGTGGTCACCTTCAACCAGAACCTGGGCAACTTGGTGCCGGCAGGCGTGCTGGGTAAATGAGGTAGTGCCGGCCGCTGGCCGGCACTACCCGTAGCGCATCAGGCGGCAAGTGCCTTGACCACCGCCTCACTGAAGGCGGGAATGTCGTCCGGCTTGCGGCTGGTGATCAGGTTTCCATCGATCACAACCGCGGTATCGCGCCATTTCGCACCTGCGTTGACCAGATCCTGCTGCAGGGACGGCCAGGACGTCACGTCGCGCCCCTCAGCAAGGCCGCTGTTGATCAGCAACCACGGGCCGTGGCAGATGGCCGCCACAGGCTTGCCGGCTTCATCCACTGCCCGGATGAAGCCGAGTACAACCTCGTCGGTACGCAGCGTGTCCGGATTGATGACGCCTCCGGGCAGGACCAAGGCATCGAAGCGTGCCGGATCCGCTTCATCCAGCGGAATGTCCACCGCGACGGCGTCGCCCCAGTTCTTCTCCTTCCAGCCCTTGATCGTCGCCTCCTTTGCGGGCGACACCACGCTGACGCGCGCGCCCTCGGCTTCCAGCAGCCGCTTGGGTTCGGTCAATTCGGACTGTTCGAAGCCGTGGGTGGCCAGGATGGCAATCTGCTTGCCCTTCAATCGCTCTGCCATGGGTGCACTCCGGTTGGGGGAGCCGACAGAATGGAAGAAAGGCCCTTGCACGGCGGTGACCCTGCCGTGCACGGCAGGTGGAGAGCCTCCGGGTAGTGGCCGCCCGGGGCCGGGCGGGCCCGGGGCCGGCACTACCCGGTAACGATCAGCGCTTGGGCTGCAGCATGGTGCCGGTGCACTTGGGCGAGCCGCAGCGGCACTCCCAGATCTTCTTCAACTTGGCGGTATGGCGTTCGGCCAGGGTGATGCCGTAGTTGTAGGTCAGTTCCTCACCTGGCTTGATGTCACGCAGCGCCTCGATGAACACCTTGTCGCCACGGCTGTCGCCGTCTTCGTCTTCCTCGATCACCGCCTCGCAGTTCGGGTCGCAGCTGTGGTTGATCCAGCGCGCGTCATTGCCCTTGTAGTTGGCATCGATCACCCAGTCGTCATTGAGGGTGAACAGGAAGGTGTGGCCGCTTTCGACGTCGCCGCTGTCATCGGCATCAACATCGCCGTGGCTGCGCAGCAGGCCCTTGTACTGGATCACGCGCTCGCCCTGCTTGATCGGGGCCACGGCGAACACGCCGTTGCCATGGATGGCGGACTTGCGGGCTTGGATCTTCTTGGGCATCGGCAAGGGAAGTCTGCAGCGAAAGGAACGTTGATTCTCGCCCATTCCGGGTGATTGCGAAAATCACCCCGTTGGCGCAGCATTGCGCCCTGGCAACGGCCCCGGTGTGTTCTCCCGGCCCGGCCCCAGCGCCGGCTGAATGCCCGGGTTGGATGGCGGCGAAGAAAAGCGTACAATTTCAGTCCGCTTTAAGAACCACTCGCATCCCCATGTTGCGCGTCACCAAACTCACCGATTACGCCACCGTCGTACTGACCGTGCTCGCCGCCCGTCCGGGCGAGGTGCTCAGTGCCACCGAGCTGGCCGAATTCACCGGTCTGGAGCCGCCCACCGTCAGCAAGGTACTCAAGCCGCTGGCCCAGGCCGGCCTGGTGGAAGGCCTGCGTGGCGTGCGTGGCGGCTACCGGCTGACCCGCCCGGCCATCGAGATCTCGCTGTTCGAAGTGGTCGAAGCGATGGAAGGGCCGCTGGCCCTGACCGAATGCAGCCACGACCACCACCAGTGCGGCATGGCGCCCAAGTGCGGCGCGCGCAGCAGCTGGCGGCTGATCAACGACGTGGTTTCCGAGGCCCTGCGCGATGTCACCCTCGCCCAGATCCTGCCCCCTCTCCCCCTTGCCGATGACGAACAGCGCCGCACCATCGCTGTCGACGTCGTCTCCTGATCCGTAGGCAGCCCCCCATGGCCACCGAAACCATCGAAAACGTCGCCCACGACGACACCCCCAACCGCGAGATCCACGAGCAGCTCGGCCGCAAGTATTCGGCCGGCTTCATCACCGAGATCGAATCGGACTCCCTGCCGCCGGGCCTGGACGAGGACACCATCCGTGCCCTGTCGGCCAAGAAGGATGAGCCGGAGTGGATGACGCAGTGGCGCCTGGACGCCTACCGCCACTTCCTGACCATGCCGATGCCGGACTGGGCCAAGCTGGAGATCGCGCCGATCGATCTGCAGGCGCTCAGCTACTACTCCGCGCCGAAGGGCCCGAAGTACGCCTCGCTGGATGACGTGCCCAAGGAGCTGCTGGACACCTACGACAAGCTGGGCGTGCCGCTGCACGAGCGCGCCAAGCTGGCCGGCGTGGCGGTGGATGCGGTGTTCGACTCGGTGTCGGTCGGTACCACCTTCCGCAAGGAACTGGCCGAGAAGGGCATCATCTTCTGCTCGATGTCCGAGGCCATCAAGGAACACCCGGAGCTGGTGCGCCAGTACCTGGGCACCGTGGTGCCGGTGGGTGACAACTACTTCGCCGCGCTCAACTCGGCGGTGTTCTCCGATGGCAGCTTCGTGTTCATTCCCAAGGGCGTGCGCTGCCCGATGGAGCTGAGCACCTACTTCCGCATCAACGCCGGCCACACCGGCCAGTTCGAGCGTACCCTGATCGTGTGCGAGGACAAGGCCTACGTGTCCTACCTGGAAGGCTGCACCGCGCCGATGCGCGACGAGAACCAGCTGCACGCCGCCGTGGTCGAGCTGGTCGCGCTGGAAGATGCGGAGATCAAGTATTCCACCGTGCAGAACTGGTACCCGGGCGACGAGAACGGCGTCGGCGGCATCTACAACTTCGTCACCAAGCGTGCCGAATGCCGTGGCGCGCGCAGCAAGGTCACCTGGACCCAGGTCGAAACCGGCTCGGCGATCACCTGGAAGTACCCGTCCTGCGTGCTGCTGGGCGACGACTCGGTGGGCGAGTTCCACTCGGTGGCGCTGACCCATCACCGCCAGCAGGCCGACACCGGCACCAAGATGATCCACGTTGGCAAGCGCACCAAGAGCAAGATCGTCAGCAAGGGCATCAGCGCCGGCCGCGGCCAGAACACCTACCGCGGCCTGGTGCGTGTGGACCGCAATGCCGATGGCGCGCGCAACTACACCCAGTGCGATTCGCTGCTGATCGGCAAGCAGTGCGGCGCGCACACCTTCCCCTACATCGAGGTGAAGAACCCGGGCGCCACCGTCGAGCACGAGGCCACCACCTCGAAGATTTCCGACGACCAGCTGTTCTACTGCCGCGCCCGTGGCATCAGCCAGGAAGACGCGGTGTCGATGATCGTCGACGGCTTCTGCAAGCAGGTGTTCCGCGAACTGCCGATGGAGTTCGCGGTGGAAGCCAAGAAGCTGCTGGAAGTCTCGCTGGAAGGTTCGGTGGGCTGACCGCCCGCCCTGCCCTCGCACAACGCATTCTTTTTACCGGCGGGCCCCGGCCCGCACCACGGAAACCCCCACCATGCTGAAGATCGAAAACCTCCACGCCCGCATCGGCGACAAGGAAATCCTCAAGGGCCTGTCGCTGGACGTCCAGCCGGGCCAGGTGCACGCCATCATGGGCCCGAACGGCGCCGGCAAGTCCACCCTGGGCAATGTCCTGGCCGGCCGCGACGGCTACGAAGTGACCGAAGGCAGCGTGCAGTTCGACGGCGTCGACCTGCTCGACCAGGACCCGGAAGCACGCGCCGCCGCCGGCCTGTTCCTGGCGTTCCAGTACCCGGTGGAAATCCCGGGCGTGAACAACACCTACTTCCTGCGCGCGGCACTGAACGCCCAGCGCAAGGCACGCGGCGAGGAAGAACTCGATTCCATGCAGTTCCTCAAGCTGGTGCGCCAGAAGCTGGCCGTGCTGCACCTGAAGGACGAACTGCTGCACCGTGGCGTCAACGAAGGCTTCTCCGGTGGCGAGAAGAAGCGCAACGAGATCTTCCAGCTGGCCGTGCTGGAACCGAAGCTGGCGATCCTGGACGAAACCGACTCGGGCCTGGACATCGATGCACTGAAGAGCGTGGCCGATGGTGTCAACGCACTGCGCGCTGCTGATCGCTCGTTCCTGGTCATCACCCACTACCAGCGCCTGCTGGACTACATCAAGCCGGACGTGGTGCACGTGCTGGCCGATGGCCGCATCGTCAAAAGTGGCGGCCCGGAGCTGGCACTGGAACTGGAAGCGCACGGCTATGATTTCCTGAAGGACCGGGTCGTGCCCGAGGCGGCGGTCTGATGAGCGCCCTGCTTGATTCGATGGCCCAGGCCTTCTGCGGCAGCGATGCGCGCCGCGAAGTGCTGGATGCGGCCCTGCGCGATGGCCTGCCGGCCGCCCGCAACGAGGCCTGGAAGTACACCTCGCTGCGCCAGCTGGAGCGCCGTGCGTTCGCGGCTGCACCGCTGTCCCCGCCGGCCCTGGATGCCGCGCTGCTGGAGGACATCCCGGCACCGCGCCTGGTGTTCGTCAACGGCCGCCTGGACGCCGCGCTGAGCGACGTGCAGGCCTTGCCGGCCGGCGTGCAGCTGCAGCCGCTGTCGGCCGCACTGGCCGCCGGCGAAGACGCCGTGCGTTTCCTTGGCCGCCGCTACGAGCGCAGCGAGGAGATCTTCGCCCGCCTGAATGCCGCGCTGGCCGATGAAGGCGTGGTGCTGCGCGTGGATGAAGGCGTGCAGGTCGACGTGCCGCTGCAGCTGGTGTTCGCCAGCGTCGCCGGTGACACCGACCTGGCCTGGCATCACCGCCACCTGATCGAACTGCGTGCCGGCGCCAGCCTGGGCGTGGTCGAGCACCGCTTCAGCGTGGGTGACTCCGCCCACCTGGACAACACCGTGCTGCATGCCCACGTCGCTCGCGATGCCGTGCTCAAGCACGCCCGCGTCCAGGCCGGCAGCGCGCGCCAGACCAGCTTCCTGCGCACCGACGCCGTGCTGGCCCGCGACGCGCAGTACCACCGCGTGGACCTGGAACTGGGCGCCGCGCTCAGCCGCCATGAACTGAACGTGCGCCTCGAAGGCGACAATGCCCAGCTGACCGCCAACGGCGTGCTGCTTGGCAATGGCCGCCGCCACGTCGAAACCCGCCTGGGCATCGACCACATCGCGCGCGATACCAGCTGCGAACTGCTGTGGCGCGGCGTCGCCGCCAACCGCAGCCGCGTGGTGTTCCATGGTGGCATCCAGATCCGCGAAGGCGCCGATGGCACCGACGCGAACCTGTCCAACAAGAACCTGCTGCTGTCGGCCGATGCCGAGATCGACACCCAGCCGACGCTGGTGATCGACGCCGATGAAGTGAAGGCCGCGCACGGTGCGACTGTCGGCCAGCTCGATGCCAACGCGCTGTTCTACCTGCGCTCGCGCGGCCTGCCGCAGGCACAGGCGCAGGCACTGCTGAGCGCCGCGTTCTGCCACGAGCCGTTGAAGATCCTGCCGGACGCACTGCGTGCGCAGCTGGCACACCGTCTGGACAAGGCGCTGGCCGAGGCAGGTGTGGCATGAACCTGTCCACGCCGCGCCCGATCGAAGAACGCACCGGCGCCCCCGACTGGGACCGCGTCCGCCTCGACTTCCCGCTGCTGATGCGTGAAGTGCATGGCAAGCCGCTGGTCTATTTCGACAATGCCAACACCGGCCAGAAGCCGGTGCAGGTGATCGGCGCGGTGGACGAGTTCTACCGCCGCTACAACGCCAACGTCAGCCGCGCGGTGCATGCACTGGGCAGCGAAGCCACCGACGCCTACGAAGGCGCACGCAACACGCTGGCACGCTTCCTCAACGTGCGCCCCAGCGACCTGGTGCTGTGCAGCGGCACCACCTTCGCCATCAACCTGGTGGCCTACTCGTGGGCGCTGCCGCGGCTGAAGGCCGGTGACGTGATCCTGATCACGCGCATGGAGCACCACGCCAACATTGTGCCGTGGCAGCTGGTCGCGCAGCGTACCGGCGCCACCATCCGCGTGGCCGAGATCACGCCTGACGGCGCACTCGATCTGGATGCGCTGCGCGCGGCGATGACCCCGGAGGTCAAGCTGCTGGCCGTCACCCATGTCTCCAACGTGCTGGGCACGGTCAATCCGGTGCGCGAAATCTGCCGTGAAGCGCGCAAGCGCGGCATCATCACCGTGGTCGATGGCTCGCAGGCCGTGCCGCACCGCAAGGTCGATGTCGCCGCGATCGGCTGCGACTTCTACGCCATTACCGGCCACAAGATGTGCGGCCCGACCGGCACCGGCGCCTTGTGGGCGCGCCGCGAGCATCTGGATGCGATGCCGCCGTTCCTCGGTGGCGGCGAGATGATCAAGGAAGTCAGCTTCGACGGCACCGTGTTCAACGATGCCCCGCACAAGTTCGAAGCCGGCACCCCGAACATCGCCGGTTTCATCGGCCTGGGTGTGGCTGCCGACTACCTGCAGCAGCTTGGCCAGGAGAACGTGGAAGCCCGCGAGGCCGAACTGCTGGCGCACTTCACCGAAGAGCTGCGCCGCGTCGACGGTCTGCGCATCATCGGCGAAGCGCCGGAGAAGGCCGCCGTGGTCTCGTTCCTGATCGATGGCGCACATGCGCACGACCTGGCCACCCTTCTGGATCTGGAAGGCGTGGCCGTGCGCTCTGGCCAGCACTGCGCGCATCCGCTGCTGCAGTACTTCGGCGTCGCGGCTACCTGCCGAGCTTCGCTGGCGTTCTACAACACGCATGCCGAGATCGAGCGGTTCATGACCGCACTAACCAAGGTGCGGAAGCTGCTGGGCTGAGGATTCGCCAGAATCAGGGAACTACGAGAACGCCGCAGGGAACTGCGGCGTTTTTTATTGCGCGCTGGACGCAAGCAAGCAGAGGCGTAACGGGGAAATGCTGAGTGATGCCAGGAACGGGCAATCTCACCCCAATGCCGATCCATCCATCATCAACGGCCTTGAGACACCGTCTTCTACATGCCAACAAGCATGGATACCCCGGAGGCAATCAAGAAGACGTACATCATCACGACGCCCCTCAATACCCACCGTTCCCCCTGATGGAGCCTCCACGCATTGAAACTACAGAAACATGCAGGCATCAATATATTATCTCAGCCCACACCTCCACCCCACTCCTCCATAATTTTCTCGACTGCCAGTATCTGATCTTGCGCATAGGATTTATCCCGGAAACGGATGTCCGCATCATCAAGGTAATGCCATATCAAATGCGGAACATCCATTTCGTAGACACTTAATTGAAGAGTTCGCTTAAGGGCCTCGGCCTTCTTATACCAAGCAGAGACTTGTTCCGCAGTGGTGGGCTCAGATTCCAACAATATCCGCAGACAGGCAACAGCGGACTTCACTTCATCAGCAGCACTCACAGCGGCACCTACTTCTTTATCCACCGAGGATCGAATAGTACAAGATGAGCTGCCTCGCCGCGATTAGCAGGACCATAGTTGATATGAAGAATCGGAGTTCCTTCACTTCTTATCGGATGAAGATCGAGACGAATTCCCCATTGCCCTCCTTTCCAGCGAACTCCTGCCAGTCGTCCATTGGCATGCAAGCCGCCAGGCGAAGGACCGTCAAATGAGAGATTCTTCCACGTGTTAGCCACTCCACGGGCTATGGGACTTGAGGCTGCCGCCAGATAGGGGATGCCAGCGTCAGCAGCAATTGCCGCGCCGCCAACGACGCCTGCCCCCGATATGACCGCACCAGCTGCGTCAACTCGAGCGGGATCCCATGTCATGTCATATGTACCAGTCTTCCATCCAACGGCACTAGGAACAGGAATTCTCCCGTCTGCGGTTGGAGCTCCGGTTGGTCCCGCCCCTGACGGACTTTCGCCGCCGCCTCCATTTCGAGAACCACCACCTCCTAGGGTTCCCATCCTTGAGCCAGGGGCGACTCCTCCCCCTTTGATCGCGCTTCCGACAGTAGCCACACGTGCGCTACGAACCTTTTCCTCCGGGGCACGACCATCCGGATCGGTGAACCTGTATGGGTTACCGTTTGCATAATAGTAGCGACCGAATGCCGCTTCTGTAGCAGAGATGGGATCGACAGAAAGAAACGCGCTCGCCTCTGGATCGTAATACCGCTGCTGCATATAACTCAGCCCGGTCCCCGAGTCCGTCACATGCCCCGTATATCCCGGCCCATCCTTCAACGGCCGATTCACCACCGCCCCATACGGCTCATACACCGTACGCTCGATGACGTTTCCGCTGGCATCGGTGATCGCCACCGGTGAACCCAGTGCATCAGTGTGGATGTAGTCGACGACTTCCTGTGCGGCCGCCGGAGCCACACAGGCCGCCAGCACCACCACCGCGAGTACCGCCCGAATCAACAGCATAGAGTCCATTCATGGCTTAGTCCCAGCTGAGTACGCCGCGGGTGACGGGGAAACCTGCGGACCATGCCGAACAGCCGCCGGCGTTGCAGGCTCTGACAATGTAGAAACTGGCGCAGTAGGTCCCGCCGCTCGACTGCACGTAGATCTTGGGGCCGGTGTACAGGCGCCGTCCAGCTCCGGAAGGCTCAAGCTGATACTCCGTTGCCCCCGGAACCGCGCGCCAGCCGACGCTGCACTGCACCTGATAGGGCGCCTTGCGCGTGCTGAGCCACTCTGCCACGTAGATCTGAGTGGCTGCGGGAGGGAGGACCACGGAGACAGTGGCGATGCCCGAGTAGGGGCTGCACCCCGCGAAATTGCATGCCCTCACCCGTAGGCATAGCTGCCATTGCCACGGCTGTTCCCGCCGCCGTTATGCACTACCGTCCACCCACCACCGTTGGCACGATCCTCGCGCGAATCAGCAGGAAAGGTTCCGGCTCAGCACGCTACGGTTGAAGGCGTGCAAAATCACCAGCGCGGCAGACATCGCAGCTGGATCCGACATGGGCCTGGAACGGAATGCATCTCCCCGCCATCGGCACCGCTCTCCAGTTGGAAACCAGTGACACAACCGTCCCTAACGGTTGATCGACGAACGAGCCCCAACCACCATCATGCGACACTGCCTTCTTCAAAGCGGAAAATGAAATGCGGGCGTCAAGAAACTAATGATGAATCAACAGACACACCATCGTAATCAATAGATGCAAACTCAGAAACCGACATCTTCCCTTGAATGCGCAGCAAGCCAATGTAGGCTGACTTAGCCAGGAGTGACTTAGAATCATTCGAACGGAGCACCGCCCTGAGCCATTCCTCGATTGAAGCTGCATCAAGCCTCCTCCGAAGCACTGCAGAAACAAGCGATTCAATCATAAGCCTCCGATTATCATCAACAGGCTCCTGCCCCACCGTAACAATTCCAATAAAACAACCAAGAATCAACGGATCTGCCCAACGCAACCCGCCGATGAAAATGGCCCTCTCTCGGATCTCCGGATCACAATGGAACAATGACCTCGATACCAATACATAGCTTGAAGAGTCGGGTTCGGCCGTGAGAACCCGCGACATCTTGTAAAGCCGTTCAAGCAGCAGTTCATCTTCCGCCATCAGGAGTCTCCTGCATTTGCAACCACACGAGTCCCCCGAGGGGCGGTTGCGCGCCCACCCGATCAACGCATGCGCTTCAATCGGGAAAAGGGACAAACGCTGCGCACTACTGCAGGCTTATGGACAGTATTCATCCGGGGGCCACCTCACAACCGCTGCAGTCACTTCAAGTCTTCCAGATCCAGCGCCACTTCCTCAATGGCGCCACGTGGCATTGGGCCGGGGACCCGAAGAAATCAGACATCAAGCGGAGCATGGATTCCGCCAAGAAGTAGATCTTCCGTCGACGCATCTGGCCGGTCCAGATCTCGCGTCTGGTCTGCTCACGCTTGCCCAGACCCTCGGCATCATCAAATATCAGCTGCATGGATAGCTTCTCAACGTGTGCCGCCATTGTCTCTCATGCGGCCGACCAGCGGCCGGCACTACCGAAATGGTTGTTCAGAGGATCATTAAAGGGCGGTAAGCACTGGGCGGATTTGCCGCTCCTGCCTAAGACAGCTACGAACTCTTCCCGCGCAGCAAGCCAACGAAAAGTGGTATGTAAGCCACCGTAAACGCCGCCAGAAGTATGAGCGTCCATTCAATGAATGAAATCCCTGTATGCCCGTAAACGAGACGCAGCAACCCATAGCTGGCGATCGTGAAAACGGCAGCCTTTGCGTAATAGACGGCGACGCCCTTCAGGATCAATTTGATCTTCATATCCTACTTCAACTTTTCCTACTTCAACTTATCGTTCACAAGTGGTTCCAGATCGCCTGATGAACTGACCGCCGTACCGACGGCATTGGCCGCTGTTTGGGTGGGATTGGAGTATTTAAACCCAGGAGTGGCTTCCTTTATACCCTGCATCAGATTTCCTGTCGCAGTTCGCTCAGTCTGTGTCATCCCAGCACTCGCACTTCTAGCCGCCACACCAGGCGCAGCAGAAACAGCTGCCCCTAAGCCAGCCGTTCCTCCGCTCAAGGCTGCGCCTTTCGCAACCTCGGATACAGAAGCGGTCTTACCTTCAAGCTGTGCATTTGCTTGAACTGAAACTGCGCCGACGGCTGCATTTCCAACCACGTTTGCGGCAATGGTTCCACCGGTAGTGGCAGCTGTGCTTGCAACGGCACTTACTCCACCACTTAGCGCACCAGCCGCTGTTGCGACAGCGACTTGCCCCCATTTTACTTGGGAGAATCTTTCGCCCATCGACCCTTCAGCCATAGCCATCTGAACACCGATGTTCACAACTGCGCCTATTGGCGCGCCCCACAAGCACTGGGGGCAGCGCCCATCCGGATCTTTGAACTTGTACGGGCTGTTGTAAGCATAGGCGTAGCGGTTTAGATGGCGCATATCGCCCCCTTCAGCCGTTACCGGATCAACGCTCAGGAAAACCCCTAACGCCGGATCCATGTACCGCTGCTGCATGTAACTCAGCCCGGTCCCGGAGTCCGTCACATGCCCCGTATATCCCGGCCCATCCTTCAACGGCCGATTGACCACCGCCCCATACGGCTCATACACCGTACGTTCGATGACGTTTCCGCTGGCATCGGTGATCGCCACCGGTGAACCCAGTGCATCAGTGTGGATGTACTCGACGACTTCCTGGGCGACCGCCGGAGCCACACAGGCCGCCAGCACCACCACCGCGAGCACCGCCCGAATCAACAGCAAAGAGAGTCCATTCATGGCTTAGTCCCAGCTCAATACGCCGCGGGTGACGGGGAAGTCTGCGGACCATGCCGAACAGCCACCGGCGTTGCAGGCCCTGACAATGTAGAGACTGGCGCAGTAGGTCCCGCCGCTCGACTGCACGTAGGTATTGGGGCCGGTGTACAGGCGCCGTCCAGCTCCGGAAGGCTCAAGCTGATACTCCGTTGCCCCCGGAACCGCGCGCCAGCCGACGCTGCATTGCACCTGATAGGGCGCCTTGCGCGTGCTGAGCCACTCGGCCACGTAGATCTGAGTGGCCGCGGGAGGAAGCACCACGGAGACACTGGCGATGCCCGAGTAGGGACTGCACCCCGCGAAATTGCATGCCCTCACGCGATAGGCGTAGCTGCCATTGCCACGGCTGGCACCAAAGCTGTTCCCGCCGCCGTTATGCACCACCGTCCAGCCACCACCGTTGGCACTCTCCTCCAGCACGAAGCTCTCGCTGTTGGCCGGCACCGACCAGCTCAGGCTGTACTGCGGCACGTTCACCAGGCCCGGCGCGCTGATCACCGGCTCGATCGTTGGCGGCCCGATCACCGCTACCGTCGCCGTGGCCGACCACGGTCCGCAGCCTGCGCCATTGCAGGCGGCAACCCGATAGCCATAGCTGCCGACCCCGCGCGCAGCGGTGGCATAGGAACCCGCGTTGCCGTCGAACAGCGTGACCCATCCGCCACCATTGCTGCTTTCCTGCAAGGTGTAACGCGTGGCACCAGCCACCCCGTTCCAGCCAATGCCGATACTGCCCGGCGCAGCGCGTGCCGGCGCAGAGAGACCTGGCGCAGTGGCGGGCGGATACACCACCGTCGCCGCAGCCGTGGCGCTGTATCCCGTGCATCCCACCGGATTGCATGCGCGAACCCGGTAGTTGTAGCTTCCCGCTGCCTTGCCACTGAAGGCCTTGGATTGACTGATGGCGTTGTGCACCTGGGCCCATGCGCCGCCATTGGCGCTTTCCTCCAGCTCATAGCGCTCGGCACCAGAGGCCGCAGACCATGCCACGCTGTAACTGCCATTGAAGGCCGTGGCAGGCACGTTCAAGGTCGGCACGGTGGATGGCGCCAATGCCACGGCCACTGACGCGACATTGCTCCATCCGCCGCACACCGCCCGGCAGCCTCGCACGCGGAACTGATAGGTCCCCGTGACCAGGCCGGTGTTGGTGAACGATTGCGCCGCGCCATCGAAGACCGTGCTCCAGGTGCCCGCAAGGGCTCGCTGCAGCTCATAGCGGTTGGCACCACCGGCCGGGCTCCAGGTCAGGTTCACGCTGCCCTGGGTGATGTAGCCCGGCGCACTCAGCGCGGGAACGCTGGGTGCGGCTTCGCCATGCACCTGGGACACCAGGCTGCCTGACAGGTAGAGATAGTCGGTCTGCTTGCCGGTACGTTCGTTGCGCTGGAATCGCAGCACACCGCCGTTGTCGTAGAACGAATAGATCGCCCCCTTGCCACTGGCGCTGGCCTTCACCCGGCGCCCGTGAGCGTCGTACTCGTAGCTCTCTGCTGTACCCGCCGCACGCAGCCGGTTGCCGTAATCAAACGCGAAAGCCTGGCCATTGCGCACCGATAGATTGCCCTGCACGTCATAGCCAAGACCGGAGACGGTTGCTCCGGTTCCGGTTTCGATCACGTTGACCAACCGATTGGTCGGATCGAAATAGTGCGTACGATCGCGGCTGCCGACCTTGGCACGGCGCAGGTTGTCCAGCGCGTCATACTCATACAATGCGTTGCCGAAGCCCGGCGCAGTGACCGTCCGCAACCGGTCCAGGCCGTCATAGGTCATGTCCCGGTTACCGGGCGCCCCGGGCAGGCCATCGGAAATGGCCATCACATTGCCGCCGGCATCGTAATCGTAGCTGTCATCCAGCACTGCGGCCGCTGCAGTGGCATCGCGGCTGCGGTCAGGCAGTCCGCGGGCATTCTGGGTCAACGTGTGCACGATCCCGTTGCCATAGACAAAGCGGGCCAACGCGCCATTGGCAAAGTAACTGGCCTCCTTTGCATAGCCGCCGACCGTCGTCGCCCGACCCAGTGCATCCGGCGCATAGCTGACGACACGCCCCCCCGGATAGGTATTGCTCGCCAGTGTGCCGTTGGCATCGTAGCCATAGGCCAGGCTCAGGCTTCCCAGATCCGGATGCTGCAGGGTTTCGCCGCTGAGCAGGCGGCGGCGGTTGTACTGGTAGCGGTTGACGACCATCGGCCGGGCCGGATCGTTCTGCGTACTGATCTCGGCAGGCAGACCATCAGGCGCGTAGGACCAGTTCTGATTTCCGCGCCCATCCGGGAAGATCAGGGTCGACAAGCGGTTGGCGGCGTCGTAACTGCGCTTCACCGCACGTCCACTGGCCAGCGCTTCACTGCGGTTGCAGTCGGTGGTGCTGGTCAAACCTGTGCCAGCCGCCGACCACAGCACGTTGCCTGCCGCGTCGTAGTCCTGCACGGTCGCACCGGTTTCCGGCTCGATGGTCTTGCACAGCTGCTGGTAGCCGTCATAGACGTAGCGGCGGGTGAGCGACTGGCTGCCATCTGCATTGCCGCGGGTGATCGCCAACGGCTTGCCCAGCGTGTCGCGCTGGATCTCGGTCACCACGCCTTCCGGGTGCTGCAATGTCAGCGGCATCTCGTAGCTGGGCTGGTCGTAGGCAAGATGGCGTGTCGTCGTCGCCTGGCCTCGCGGGTTGGTCACCTTCACCGACAGGTTGCCCACGTACTCGGTGCGGGTAACCAGTGCCCCCAGCTCGGACGATTGACTGACCACGGTGGGGCGGCCCAACGCGTCGTACTGCGTCGTGGTGCCGGTCAGGGTGGCATTGATATCGGAGAACTGCCGCGTGGGATACGAGGCAAACACGGTCTTGCCGCTGGTGTCGTAGCGGGTCACCACGGCACTGTCGAGCACGTTGTTGGCGTTTTCGGTCACCAGCACCGGGCGGAACATCGCATCCAGGTAGGTGTCCGTGCGCCGTCCGCCCTGCGTGCGGGAGTGCTTCCACGCACCGGCGGGCACCCCCAGCTGCGCGCCACCCAGCCGCTGCAGGTCCATGGTTACGCCATTCCAGTTCACGCTGTCGCCGCCAGGGAACTGCTGGCTGCGCAGCCTGCCCATGCTGTCGTAGCTGAAGCTGGTGGTTGCGCCGGTTTCGTCGGTCAGCGAGGTGATCCAACCGTTGTCGTCGACGGCAACCGTGCGCACCGCGCCATTGGGCGCTTCGGGCGTGGCCGGCATGCGCAGCTGCTGCGGAACGCCACGCTTCCATCCCGACAGATGGCTGGTATTGCCGCGGCCATCGGCCACCGAGGCAACCGTGCCGTCGGCTGCGTAGGTCACCTGCTGCGCCAGGCGTCCGAATGCGTAGGCGCGCAGCGGCAGTGCTTTGGCCGTATCGAATTCGGTGCGCGACTGCTCGATGCCATTGAGCACACTGCGCGCCGCCTGGCCGTTCACCCACAGCGCGGGATTGTCGTAGTAGCTGGTGCTGCTGGTGCGACTCTGGCCGGCGGAATTCGCTTCGACAACGGTGACTTCGCGCGCAAATGCATCAAAGGCCTGCACGGTGCGGGTGAACTGCACGCCATCCTGTTCCACAACGGTGGATTGGACGGGGCGGTTGTAATGGGCCTTGAGATCGTTGGCACCGTACTTGAAGTCCTTGCCGGCCTCCTTCGGGAAGGGCGCCACATCCAGCTGGGCATCCGGATAGTAGTTGTTGCGATCAATGCGCACGACCGAGCCGCCCGATCGCGTTGTCGTGGACAACAACAGGCCATCGTTGTAGGCAACTTCCTTGCCGAACTCATAGACGCGAACGACACCATCGGGCAGCGTTTCGGTGGTGATCTTCGGCTCTGCCTGGCCCACCGGGATTACTGGACCGCCCAGGTCCTGGGCGAAAGCACCGTTGAGATTAGTGTATTGATAAGTCCACTGTGCAGTGGGCATGCCCGGACCGCTGATGGTCTTGGTCACCAGCGACATTGCGTCACGGTAGACCGGCGTGTAGTTCCAGCCATCGGCAAACAGGTGATTGTCGCCAGAGGTCTGGCAATCCAGCTTTACATTCTTGCGCCCGTGGCGGAACGGGCGGAACAGGAACGTTCCCAGCGCACCCGACGGATGCTGGATGCTCAGGGTGATCTCGCTGGGCACGATCTTGTTGACGCGCGAGCATGTGGCCGGGTAGTCCATGTACTCCCAGATGCTCTGCCCGATGTAGTCGGCATACTTGTGGGTGACTGACAGCGGCGGCAGGTTGTAGACCCATTGGGTACCGTCCGGCAGCGTCACTGTCCGCAGGATATCGGCCTCCGTGTACCCATAAGTCCAGGTGCGCCCTGCAGCGGTTGCGGACGCGATCAGTCCTTTCGCGTTGTAGCCCAGGCTGATCTCGCGGCCATCGTTGGCAACCATGCGCAACAGCCGGTCGCCACTCCACTCGTAGCGCACCCAGTTGCCGAAGCGATCCACAACCTGCGATGGGTACAGGAACACACGCTTTCGATTCAGCAGTGCATTGCTTTCTGGCCCGTAGGGTTGCAGCGTTGCACCGTTGTGGGGCTTGGCGACCATCCAGTCGAAGTAGTACTTGGTACCGTCGGGCGCATGACCAAGGAAGCCTTGTCCCGGCTGTCCGCTCTTCAGGGCGGTCAGGCAACTGAACGTCCAGCCACCCTTGGTATTCCAAGGCGCCGGTTCGCCAAACTGTGGCTGCGGCTGGCGCGCATCACCGCTGCCTCCCAGGACCGGCTCACCGCCACCGCCTGGCAGGGAAAGGCGCACGCCATCCCAAAATGCAGTGGGACTGAAATTGACGGTCTGGGTTTGGCGACGGTTCCAGACCTCCAGCGCTGGGGGCGCCGCCACCGTACTGCAGCGCGCAGCAGGCGCCCAGTAGCCGACAGCAGCGGTCTCCGGCAGATCACCATAGACGCCGGACATGGACGGAATATCCAGATCCCAATCCGAGAATGGGCTCTCACTACTGCCATCGCCATCGCGGTAGCTGCGGCCCAAGGTCATCGTCAGGCTGCCATTGCCCGGAATCGAAACATCCGTGGCCTTGAAGCTGATCGAACCGTCATAGAGGTTGACCTGCTCGCCGAAGATCTCGCCCTTCAGCGGTTCGACAAGGTCCCCGTACTTCAGTCGCTTGTCGTACTCCTGCCGCCAGGTGGGAACGATCTGGGCGGAAACGCCGACCGGTGCCAGCACGCACAGGGCAACGACACCGAGAAGAAGACCCTTGGCAGCCATTGCGGCGCGCGGATGAGAAATGAGGCCAGACTGCATGCAGATCCTCCCTGGATCGACGTCCCTGTGTGCCCCACCTGCGCCAAACGGCAGTTGACCTTCGACCAGGCGGCACCCACGCCGGCAGACAGCCACGCGTTGCTTCACGGTGGGCGGGTGCTGGTCACAGATATGAACGAATAATGAAGATGGCATCAAGTCCACGTACTGGCCACACTCGGCAAAGTCACGTCAACCAGCAGCCTCCCGCGCCCTTCCCCGCCCCACATAGAATGTCCCCATGAGCACCCTGACCTTCCGCGCCGCCACGTCGGCCGACATCCCCGCCCTCATTGCCCTCGTCACCTCGGCCTACCGGGGTGATGCCAGCCGCGTCGGCTGGACCACCGAAGCCGACCTGCTGGACGGCGCCCGCATCGACGCCGAAGGCATCCAGGCCGACCTGGACCGCCCGCGCTCCACCATCCTGCTGGCCGAGCGCGGGGTTCAGCTGGTGGCCTGCGCCCACGTCGCCGATGTCGACGGCAAGGGCTACTTCGGCATGTTCTCGGTCGATCCGGCCCAGCAGGGCGGCGGCGTCGGCAAGCAGCTGATGGACGCCGCCGAAGCGCACGCCGCACGCGAATGGAACGTGCCGGTGATGCAGATGACGGTGATCGACGTGCGCGATGAACTGATCGCCTTCTACGAGCGTCGCGGCTACAGCCGCACCGGCATCAAGAAGCCGTTCCCGTATGGCGACGAGCGTTTCGGTATCCCCAAGCGCGACGACCTGCGCTTCGAGATCCTGGAAAAGCCGCTGGCCGGAGCCGTCGCGTGAGCGATACCTGGACCTTCGTCTGTGCCGGCAACGAGCTGTTGCCGGGCGAAATGAAGAGCGTGTTCGACGAGGTGACAGGCACGCCGATCGTGGTGTTCAACCTCGACGGCGAGCTGTACGCACTGGAAGACCAGTGCACGCATGAAGAGTTCGAACTGTCCTCCGGCGAGTTCAACACGACCGAAGGCAGTGTGGAGTGCGTGCTGCACGGCGCGCGCTTCGACGTGCGTGACGGGCGCGCCCTGTGCGCCCCGGCCTACAGCCCTGTGCCCAAGTTTCCGGTGAAGCGCGAGCACGACGCTGTCTGGACCCGCGACGACCGGGATTGAGGCGGCACTCCGCCCTGAGAGGTCATCCACGGGGCGCCCCGGCAGAGAGCATTCACACCCATGGGGTGGATGTACCGAAAGCCCATGAGGGCCTTCCCAGGCCGTTCCGGGGCCGCCCCAGCGGCCCGCCACGCCCAGTACATGCGAATCATTATCGTTGATGTTATTCTACGTAACATCTTCGTAACGACTCCGCCTCCGCGCCATGGCTTCGCCCGCGCCCACCGCCACGCTGTGCCAGCTTGCCCGTCAAGGGTGGCCGCTGCTTGTGGCCGTGCTGCTGACGCTGCTGCTGGGCTGGTCGGCACTGCACGAAGGACGCGACAACGGCCCTGCTGCCCACGGCTGGCAGGCACAGGCTGAAGATCTGCAGCAGGTCATGCCGATGCCGGCCCCGCCGGCGGACGAGTGCCCGCACCATGCCGCGCCAGCACCGGAGCCGCCGCTGGATGGCGAGGGCACCACGCCCTGTACCGGACTGGCTCCCCCGCGCGCCGTCCTGGTCGCGCATGTTCCGCTGTGGCGTTCCAACGCCCTGCGCTGGCAGCTGCACGATCCCGCACTGCGGTTGAACCCCGGCCACGCACCGCCCGCACCGCACGCCAGCTGAGGCGCCCTGCGGCTTTTGCCGTGCGCCTGTTTACGTTTCCTGCCAGCCGAGCGTCGGCTCGGCTCTACAGATATCGCCTTCTACATGCCGTCGCGCTGCCTGCGCTTCGGCCCGTGCCCTTTTCTGATCCAAGCCACCGCCACCCAGACCATGACCCACATCACGTCCCGCAAGCACGCCCCGCGCGTTTCCCTGCTCGCTACCGCCACCCTGGCCGCCGGCTTCGCACCGCTGGCCGCACAGGCCGCCGACAGCGCCGATGCCAGCTCCCGCAACGCCACCGACCTGGACAAGGTGCAGGTGCGCGGCAGCTGGTTCAATCCGTCCTCGCCGAAGTTCACCGCCGAGCTGCTGGACACCCCGAAGTCGGTGTCGATCGTGTCGGAAAAGCTGATCGCCGAAACCGGTGCGACCAACCTGCAGGATGCGCTGCGCATGGTCCCGGGTATCACCTTCGGTGCCGGCGAAGGCGGCAACCCGACCGGTGACCGCCCCTTCATCCGTGGCTTCGATTCGCAGAGCAACGTCTTCGTCGACGGCCTGCGCGACGTCGGCTCGCAGACCCGCGAGATCTTCGACCTGGAGCAGGTGGAAGTGGTCAAGGGACCGAGTTCGGCCTACGGCGGCCGTGACTCCGGTGGTGGCAGCCTGAACCTGGTGAGCAAGACGCCGAAGCTGAAGAACGAGACCAGCGCCAGCATGGGCATCGGCACCGACAGCTACGCGCGCGGCACCGTGGACGCCAACTACGTGCTGGGCGATGGCATCGCCGCCCGCCTGAACCTGATGAAGCACGCGTCGGACATCGCCGGTCGTGATGCGGCCAATGTCAGCCGCTGGGGCATCGCGCCGTCGATCGCGTTCGGCCTGAACGGCCCGGCGCAGCTGATCGCCAGCCACTACCACATGCAGAGCGATGACCTGCCGGACGCGGGTGGTTTCCCGTACAACAACCCGTTCACCAGCGGCCCGAACGTGGCCAAGAACGGCGACGGCCGCCCGATGGTGCCGGACCGCAACAACTACTACGGCCTGGTCGACCGTGATTTCCAGCGTACCCGCGCCGATATCAGCACCCTGGACGCCAGCTACGATTTCGGCGGCCACAAGCTGCGCAACATCGCGCGCCTGGGCAACACCAGCAACGACTACCTGTGGACCCAGCCGGACGACAGCAAGGGCAACCCGAACAATTACGGCACCTTGTGGCGCCGTACCAACAGCCGCGCCGTCGACGTCAAGAGCTTCGCCGACCAGCTGGGCCTGACCGGCGCCTTCCAGACCGGCGCGCTCAAGCACAGCTACAGCGCGGGCGTGGAGTACAGCGACGAGAAGATGACCCGCGGCAGCTACCTGATGTCGCCGGGCACCGCCAATCCCCTTGAAAACAG
Source organism: Stenotrophomonas sp. AS012628 (assembly GCF_010608305.1). NCBI lineage: Bacteria > Pseudomonadati > Pseudomonadota > Gammaproteobacteria > Lysobacterales > Lysobacteraceae > Stenotrophomonas > Stenotrophomonas sp. AS012628. Next base: position 112,125 of record NZ_VMBJ01000006.1, read on the forward strand.
CGCCAACAGCACTCGCTGCCAGGTGTCCGGCGCGGCCACCGGCTACAACTGCACCGACTTCAACAATCCGAACCCGAACGATCCGTGGGCGGCCGGTCAGATCGTCTATCGCAGCGACAAGGCGCTGGACGTCGAGCAGCGCACCAAGACCACCTCGGCCTACGTGTTCGACACCATCGAGCTCAATGAGCAGTGGATGATCAACCTCGGCCTGCGCTACGACGACTTCCGTACCACCCTGACCACTCCGGTGGCCGGCAAGGCACCGACCCGCGTGCGCAACAACAACGACTTCCTGAACTACCAGGCCGGCGTCGTGTTCAAGCCGGCCACCAACGGCAGCATCTACCTGTCCTGGGGCACCTCCTCGACCCCGCCGGGCATGGACGGTGGTGACGGTTCGGACGGCCTGAGCGCGGCCGTTGCCGACCTCAAGCCGCAGGACACGAAGAACCTCGAACTGGGCACCAAGTGGGACCTGCTGGACAACCGCCTGAACCTGACTGCTGCGATCTTCCACACCGTGATGAACAACGCGCGCGTGACCGTCGACAACGGCACCAGCCAGAACGCCGGCAAGAAAGAGATCAACGGTTTCGAGCTGGGCTTCAACGGCCAGTTGACCGACGCCTGGAGCCTGTACGGCGGCTACACCTACCTCGATTCCGAGCTGAAGGACAATGGCTTTGTCTGTGGCGCACCGGTGGGCCGCACCTGCCCGTCCAACGTCTACGTGCCGTCGCCGAACAACGGCAACGTGTTCCCGAACACCGCCAAGCACAGCGCCAACCTGTGGACCACCTACCGCTTCCCGATCGGCCTGACCATCGGCGCTGGTGCGTTCTACTCGGACAAGCAGTACGGTGATGTGGCCAACACCAAGTGGATTGCCAGCTACACCCGCTTCGACGCGATGGCCAGCTACGCGATCCAGGACAACATCAGCCTGCAGCTCAACGTGCAGAACCTGACCGACAAGACCTACTTCACCAAGGCCTATGCCTCGCACTACGCGAGCATCGCCCCGGGTCGCTCGGCCACCCTGGCACTGAACGTGAAGTTCTGATGTAACTTCGCTCCACCACGGCGGCAGGCTCTCCTGCCGCCGTTTTTGTTTCCGGCGATACTCACCCCATGGCGACCCTTACCCCCATCGACAGCGACGCCCTGGCCGAACTGCTGCAGCACGACCCGGCAGCCGCGTTCGCACGCGTGCGCGACGCTGCGCAGGCCGGCCAGGTCGAGGCACAACTGCTGCTCGCGCAGATGCACATGGAAGGCAAAGGCACCGCGCAGGACGCCTCGGCGGCACTGCTCTGGTACGAAACCGCCGCCAACAACGGCGCGCCGATGGCGATGAACATGCTTGGCCGCTGCCACGAACTGGGCCAGGGCACCACGGCCAATCCGGCACTGGCCGCAGTGTGGTACCGCCGCGCGGCCGACACCGGGCTGGACTGGGGCCTGTACAACCTGGCCAACCTGCTGGCCACCGGCCGCGGCGTGCCGCTGGACCGCGCGCAGGCGCTGGCGCTGTACACGCGCGCCGCGCACCTGGGCCACGCCAAATCGATGAACCTGCTGGCCCGCCACCTCGAAGACGGACTGGAGATCGAGCGCGATCCGCAGGCGGCGCTGGACTGGTACCAGCGCGCGGCCGAGGCCGGTGATTTCCGCGGCCAGGCCAACTACGCCTCGATCCTGCTGCAGGCCGGCCACGTCGAGCAGGCCGTGCACTGGCTGCGGCTTGCACTGGCCCACGGCAGCCCGGCGTTCATGGCGCACCTCGTGCCGGAACTGGCCGCATCGCCGCATCCACAGGTGCGCGCCCTGGTCGCACCGCCGTCCCTCTGAGGAGTCCCGCATGCTGCTGCACATCCCCGACATTCTCAGCGCCGACCAGGTGGCCGACTTCCGCCGCCGGCTGGATGCCGCCGACTGGACCGATGGCCGCGAGACCGTCGGCCATCTGGGCGCACAGGCCAAGCACAACCAGCAGCTGCCCGAGGCCTCACCGCTGCGCCGCGAACTGGGCGAGATCATCCTCGTCGCACTGGCCCGGCACCCGCTGTTCTTCAGCGCCGCGCTGCCACTGAAGTACCTGCCACCGCGCTTCAATCGCTACAGCGGCGGCGGCACCTATGGTTTCCACGTCGACGGCGCGGTGATGAACCTGGCCAACGGCGAACAGCTGCGTTCGGACATCTCCTGCACCCTGTTCCTCTCGGCGCCGGACGAGTACGAGGGCGGCGAACTGATCATCAGCGACACCTACGGCGAGCATGAAGTGAAGCTGCCGGCGGGCGACCTGATCGTGTATCCGTCCAGCAGCCTGCACCAGGTGCGGCCGGTGACCCGAGGTGCGCGCGTGGCCTCGTTCTTCTGGGTGCAGAGCATGGTCCGCGACGATGTGCAGCGCCGCCTGCTGTGGGAAATGGACGGTTCGATCGAGCGCCTGCGGCAGACCGGCGGCGACGCCGAAGCGGTGCTGCAGCTGACCGGCGTGTACCACAATCTGCTGCGGCGCTGGAGCGAAGTCTGAGCCTTGCCGGGCCGGCCTGCGACATTTTGGCAATCATTCTCATTTGCAACAGCTAACAGCTCTCATTACAATCACGCCCCGTTGATGCCGGCCACTGCCGGCAGACCCCTGGGGACCCCTGCTTGCTGCGCCCGCTTCGCCCTCGCCCACTCATCCATCGCAAGATGGGCACCGCCATGCGCGGCCAGCGTCCTGCGCTGGCCAGCCTGCTGGCGTGGGTGGCGATGCTGGTACTGCTGATGGGTACTCTGCCGCTGCTCCCAGAGGCCCACGCCGGCAACGCCGCGCAGGCAGTGCAGCCGCCGCTGGAAGAGCGTGGCGGCGAAGCCCCGCTGCAGGAAGAAGCCCCGGCCAAGCTGCGTCGCTGTGCTGCCGCGCCGGTGAAATCAGCCGAGAAGGCACACCCGCCGCTGCTGCTGGCCAGCCAGTGGCTGCGTACCGAACGTGAACTCGTACCCGCCACGCCGGCCATGCCCGGTGTGCGCCCGGACTGGCCGCTGGCCGCTCCGGACACGCCCTGGGCCGACGCGCCCGGGCGCCGCCAGCAACGCGGCCAGGCGCCGCCGCTCGCCTGATCCACGGCCCTGCGTGACCGCCCGCGCGGTCGCGTCAGCGCACCGCTGCCTGCTTCATCCCTGCCGCCCCTGACCGGGCCTCCCCGTGCATGCCGCGCCACTCGCGCCTGGCATTGCACCACCCTGCATCCTTCGAGGTTACTGCCATGGCCCAGCGCCATCGTGTCCGTTCGTCCCTGTCCCGTACCCTGCTGACCAGTGCCGTACTGGCGGCCATGACCGCCCCTGCCTTCGCCCACGGTGACGCTTCCGGCGCGCCGCAGACGCTGGACAAGGTGGTGGTCACCGCCTCCGGCTTCGAGCAGAAGGTGGTCGATGCACCGGCCAGCATCAGCGTGGTCAGTCGCGAAGAACTCAGCAAGCGCCCCTACACCAACCTGGTCGACGCGCTGCGCGACGTCGAAGGCATCGATGTCGGCCTGGAAGCCAGCGACAAGAACGGTCGTGCCACCATCTCCATGCGCGGCCTGCCGTCCGAGTACACGCTGGTGCTGATCGACGGCCGCCGCCAGAGCAATGTCGGCCAGCTGTACCCGAACAACTTCGGTGGCGGCCAGTTCGCCTACCTGCCGCCGCTGGACGCGATCGAACGCATCGAAGTGGTGCGCGGCCCGATGTCCACGCTGTACGGCTCGGATGCGATGGGCGGCGTCATCAACATCATCACCCGACGCAACCAGGACAGCTGGCACGGCGCCGTGACCCAGGGCTTCACCGTGCAGCAGGATGACCAGTTCGGTGATGCACGCACCACCGACCTGTACCTCAGCGGCCCGCTGCTGAAGGACCGCCTCAGCCTGGCGGTGCGCGGCAGCTACTACGACGCCAAGGCGTCCAATCCGGAGTGGGATGCACTGACCCTGCCCGACGGCAGCCTGTGGGAGCGCAGCATCGGCTTCGGCGGCGGTGGCAAGTCGGTTGCCAACACCAACTGGAACACCGGCGTACGACTGGACTTCCGCGTCAACGATGATCACGAACTGTGGCTGGACTACGACGTGTCTCGGCAGAAGTACGACAACAGCGAAGGCCAGACCGGCACGCTGGACAGCCTGGCCAGCCTGTGGCGCGTCGGCAACGCGGTCATCCCCAACCCGAACGGCAGCGGCACCGTCACCCGCCGCGTAGTGCAGCCGCGCGTCGGCTACACCGCCTACCAGCGCTACGAGCGCGACCAGCTGTCGTTGACCCACCAGGGCCGTTACAGCTTCGGCACCTGGCAGACCTCGCTGACCCACAGCAAGAGCAGCAACCTCGGCCGCTCGCTGCCGCTGACCCTGGACGAGCGCGCCAACCTGCAGACGCTGTGGAATGACGTCTGCCGCCGCACCGGTGCCGCCAACAACTGTGCGGCCGGCCGCGGCAATGCGCTGACCGCACTCAATCCCAGCGAGATGGCGCGCCTGCAGGCGTTCCTGCCGCGCCCGCTGCGCACCATGGAATTGGAAGGCTACGTGCTCGACACGATGCTCGACCTCGACTTCGGCGCGCACAAGCTGACCGTCGGCGGCCAGTACAACGACACCGACATGATCGATGGCGTGTTCGGCATGGATGGCGCCGGTTACCGCAGCAACACCAAGCAGAAGCACCGCATGTGGGCCCTGTTCGCCGAGGACAACTGGGCGTTGACCGATAGCCTCACCGCCACCTTCGGCCTGCGCTACGACGACCACAACGTGTTCGGCAGCCACGTCAGCCCGCGCGGCTACCTGGTGTGGAACGCCAGCGACGCGTGGACCTTCAAGGGCGGCGTCAGCACCGGCTACAAGACCCCGCGACCGGACCAGCTGTTCCCGGGCATCACCGGCTTCGGTGGCCAGGGCGTGCTGCCGCTGGTGGGTTCGCCGAACCTGAAGCCTGAAACCAGCACCAACTACGAGCTTGCCGCCTACTACGAGGGCCAGCGCTGGGGCTTCAACGTGACCGGCTTCTTCAACAAATTCGAGGACAAGATCGCCAGCGGCGGCACCTTCCCCAACTGCGAAGTGGCCCGCGCCGGCAGCGGCTACTGCGTGGACATCGGCCCAGGCTGGGCAGCACTGGGCTACAGCACCTTCACCCAGAGCGTGAACATCGACAAGGCCGAGACCCGCGGTGCCGAGCTGGCCGGTCATGTCGACCTGCTCGACACCCTGCAGCTGCGCGGCAACTACACCTGGACGAAGAGTGAGCAGACCAGTGGCGCACAGAAGGGGCTGCCGATCAGCGGCACCATGCCGGCAAAACACATGGCCAACGCCAGCCTCAACTGGCAGATCAATGAAGCGGTCAGCCTGTCGCTGATCGGTGAGGGCCGCTACGACCGCTACCGCGACACGCTGCTGGATGCCAGCGGCGCCAGCCACACCCGCTACTACGAGGACTACACGATCTTCCATCTCGGTGGCAGCTGGAAGGCCACGCCCTGGCTGACGGTGAACGCACGGGTCAACAACCTGCTCGACAAGGATTTCGTCTCGCAGTCGTGCCTGTTGATCAGCCAGAGCGAATTCAACTGCGTGGACGACTATGCGACCAAGGACCAGCGCCGCAGCTACTGGATCTCGCTCAACGCGAAGTTCTGATCGCCGCGCACCGCCTTGGTGGGTGCCAACCTTGGTCGGCACCGCTTCATCCACGCATGGCGTGGATCTACCGACCCGCGGTGGCGGTAGTGCCGGCCGCTGGCCGGCAACCGCTAAAGCCCCCTCCGGGATACAGAACGACACGCAATTGCGAGCTATTCTCATCAATGATGTAATGGGCAGTCCCCGTCCGCCCCGAACCGTGCCGTGAGCCGTCCTGCCTCTTCCACCGTGCAGCAGCAACAGAACCGTGGCTTCTGGCTGCGGACGCTGCACCAGTGGCACTGGATCAGCTCGGCGGTGTGCCTGATCGGCATGCTGCTGTTCGCGGTGACCGGCCTGACCCTCAACCATGCCGCGAAGATCGAGGCCAAGCCCGAGGTGCAGAACCAGCATCTGGAGCTGCCGGCCGAACTGCTGGGCCAACTGGGCACCCGCGAAGACGGCAACGCGCCGATCCCGCGCCCGGCGCGGCAATGGCTGGATACGCAGCTGGGCATCGCCATTGGCGGCCGCCCGGCCGAATGGTCGGCCGAAGAGATCTACCTGTCGCTGCCGCGCCCCGGTGGCGATGCCTGGCTGAGCATCGATCGCCAGACCGGCGCGGTGGAATACGAATCAACCTCGCGCGGCGCGGTGTCCTACCTCAACGACCTGCACAAGGGCCGCAATGCCGGCCCGGCGTGGGGCTGGTTCCTGGACCTGTTCGCCGTGGCCTGCCTGGTGTTCTGCATCACCGGCCTGTTCCTGCTGCACCTGCATGCGCGGCAGCGGCGCATGACCTGGCCGCTGGTCGGCCTCGGCCTGATGATCCCGCTGCTGATCGCCCTGCTGCTGATCCACTGACTTTCCTTCGTTCCTGGAGCCGCCCCATGCGCGTCACCCTGACCATCGCCCTCAGCGGCCTGCTGGCCACTTCGCCGGCCTATGCCACCACGCTCGACATCAACGTCGAAGTGCCCAAGCTCAACGTGGCGGAGTACCACCGCCCGTACGTGGCAGTGTGGCTGGAAGGCGCCGACCAGAAGGTCGCGGCCAACCTGTCGGTCTGGTACCAGCAGACCAGCAACAGCGAAGGCCATGGCACCAAGTGGCTGCCCGACCTGCGCCAGTGGTGGCGCAAGAGCGGCCGCACCCTGCAGGTGCCGGTGGACGGCGTGACCGGCCCGACCCGCCCGGCCGGCAAGCACGCGCTGTCGTTCAACGACAAGCAGCCGGCACTGAAGCAGCTGGCCCCGGGCAACTACACCCTGGTGGTGGAAGCGGTGCGCGAAGTCGGCGGCCGTGAACTGCTGAAGATTCCCTTCACCTGGCCGGCCACCGCCGCACAGAACGGCAAGGCGCAGGGCGCCACCGAACTGGGCCAGGTCACCCTCGCCGTCAAACCCTGAGAGGGGACGGAGGGGATCAAGTCGTAGCCCCCTCTTCCTTGCCGCATCACCCGCATCCACTGGAGTCCTCCGCATGAAGCGCACGCTCGTCCTCGCCGCCGCCCTGGCCGCTGCCCTTCCCTTCTCCGCCCTGGCCCACAAGGCCTGGCTGCTGCCCTCGCAGACCGTGATCGCCGGCAACGCGCCGTGGATCACTGTCGACGGTGCGGTCTCCAACGACCTGTTCTATTTCAACCACGTGCCGCTGCGCCTGGAATCGCTGGTGATCACCGCGCCGGACGGCAGCACCGTGCAGCCGCAGAACGCCTCCACCGGCAAGTACCGCAGCGTGTTCGACATCGAACTGAAGCAGCCGGGCACCTACCGCATCGCCTCGGTCAACGACGGCCTGTTCGCCACCTACGAGCAGAACGGCGAGCGCAAGCGCTGGCGCGGCAGCGTCGCCACCTTCGGCGAACTGCCCAAGGACGCAAAGAAGCTGGAAGTGAGCCAGTCGGTCGGCCGCGTGGAGACCTTCGTCACCAACGGTGCGCCGAACGACACCGCGCTGAAGCCCACCAACCGTGGCATCGAGCTGGTCGCCGTCGGCCACCCGAACGACCTGTTCGCCGGCGAGGAAGCCACCTTCCGCGTGCTGGTCGACGGCAAGCCGGCCACCGGCCTGGAATTCGAGATCGTGCGTGGCGCCACCCGCTACCGCAACGCGCAGGACGAACTGAAGGTCACCAGCGATGCCAAGGGCGAGATCAAGGTGACCTGGCCGGAAGCTGGCATGTACTGGCTGGAAACCGGCACCGAGGACAACAAGACCTCGGTGAAGCAGGCCGCCAAGCGCCGCCTGAGCTACGTGGCCACGCTGGAAGTGCTGCCGCAGTAATGACGTGGACCGCGATGCCGGGCAGCCCCGGCATCGCATCTGCAGCACACCACCATGACCGATCCCCTGCTCGACATCGCCCGCCTCGGTGGCACCACCATGGGCACCACCTGGAGCGTGTCGCTGGTCGCGCCGCGCCAGCGCGACCTGCACCCGCTGCATGCCGGCATCCAGGCGCGGCTGGACGAGGTGGTCGCGCAGATGAGCACCTGGGAGCCCGGCTCGGACCTGAGCCGCTACAACCGCGCCAACGCTGGCCAATGGTGCGCGCTGCCGGCTGAGACCCGCCAGGTGCTGGCCTGCGCACAGGCCATCGCCGCCGCCAGCGATGGTGCATTCGATCCCACCGTCGGCCCGTTGGTGGCACTGTGGGGTTTCGGTGCACATGCCGGCGAACGCCGCCAACCCGATGCCGCCACCGTGCAGGCCACGCGCGAGCGCTGCGGTTGGCAGCGCCTGCAATGGCGCAGCGATGCGCTGCTGCAACCGGGCGGACTGGAACTGGATCTGTCGGCGATCGCCAAGGGGTTCGGCGTCGATCACGTGGCCGCCTGGCTGCGCGATCAGGGCATCGCCGCTGCACTGATCGAGGTCGGTGGCGAACTGGCCGGCTACGGCCGAAAACCGGACGGCCAGCCGTGGCGCGTGCTGGTGGAGTCCGCACCGGAAGAAGACGCGCACACCGAAACACCACCGCGGGTGCTGGCACTGGAGGACAAGGCGGTGGCCACCTCCGGTGATCGCTGGCACCAGTACCAGGCCGATGGCCAGGCCTTCAGCCATAGTCTCGACCCGCGCACCGGTATGCCGGTACGCCAGGTCGCCGCAGCGGTCACCGTGGTCGCCGACGATGCCATGCACGCCGATGCCTGGGCCACCGCACTGACCGTGCTCGGCCACGAACAGGGCATGGCGCTGGCCGAACGCGAAGGCCTGGCCGTGCGTTACCTGCAACGGGCCGCCGTAGGCCCCCGCGAATTCCTCAGCAGCGCCTTCCAGCGCCTGCTCGACGAGCAGGACGCATGAGCGCACGTCCATCGCGCGCGTGGCTCGGCAACGCACTGGCTCTGTTCCTGTTGGCAGTGATCGGCTGGGCGCTGCTGCGGCTGCATCTGGGTGAAGCCTGGTGGCAGGGCGCGCCGCCGGCACGGCGAACGCAGATTGCGATCATCGCCACCGCGCTGTATGCGCTGGCCTGCGCCGCACTGTGGTGGCGTGGGCGACCGCGCGACGATGCTGCCTGTGGCGACGTCGCACCGATCCTGATGGTCTGGTCCAGCCAGACCGGTTTTGCCCGCGAACTGGCCGAACGCAGTGCCGAGGCATTGCGCGGTGCCGGCGTGCCGGTGCGTGTGCGCGGCCTGCATGAGGTCGACGCCACGCTGCTGGCCGACAGCCAGCGTGCATTGTTCATCGCCAGCACCACTGGCGAAGGCGACCCACCCGATCATGCGCTGCCGTTCCTGCGCGGCGTGATGACCTCACCGCCTGCGCTGCAGCACCTGCAGTACGGCGTGCTCGCACTGGGCGACCGCAGTTACGGCCACTTCTGCGGATTCGGCCACCAGCTCGACCAGTGGCTGCGCCAGCACGGTGCGCATCCGCTGTTCGATGCGATCGAGGTCGACAACGCCGATCCGGCCGCGCTGCGCCATTGGCAGCAGTTGCTGGGCCAGCTCGGCGGCGGCGCCAGCGAACTGCCCGACTGGAGCCCGGCCGAGTACCAGCCGTGGACGCTGCTGCAACGTGAGCATCTGAACCCGGGCAGCCCCGGCGGCCCCGTGTATTGGTTGCGCCTGCAGCCCCCGGCCGATGCAGATGCGCAGTGGCAGGCCGGTGACATCGCCGAGATCGGCCCGCAGCACGCACCGCACACCGTGCGTGCCTGGCTGGACGCGCAACGCTTCGATGCGGATACCGTGCTGGATGACGGGCAGACGTTGCTGGCACGCGTCGCGCGCTCGCACCTGCCCTCATTGGTTCCCCCGGGTGATCTGCCCGCATTGCTGGCGACCCTGCAACCGCTGCCCCATCGCGAGTACTCGATTGCCTCGGTGATGGCCGACGGTGCGGTCGAGCTGCTGCTGCGCCGACAGCTGCGCGCGGACGGCACGCCTGGCATCGGCAGCGGCTGGCTGTGCGACCACGCGGCCATCGGCGAACCGGTGCAGCTGCGCCTGCGCCGCAACGACAATTTCCATGGCGTCCCCTTCGATGTACCGCTGCTGCTGATCGGCAACGGCACCGGCATCGCCGGCCTGCGCGCACATCTGCACGAACGTGCCCAGCGTGGCGCGCGCCGTACCTGGCTGCTGTTCGGTGAGCGCACCGCCGCGCACGACTTCCACTTCGGTGAAGAACTGCAGGCAATGCTGGCCGACGGCTCACTGGCACGGTTGGATGCCGTGTTCAGCCGCGACGGCGGCGCGCATCGCTATGTGCAGGACCGGCTGCTGGCCGAAGCGGCAACGCTGCGGCAGTGGGTGGATGAAGGCGCCACGATCCTGGTCTGCGGCAGCCTGCAGGGCATGGCCCCGGCGGTGGATGCGGTGATCGAACAGGTGCTGGGTGTTGCGGGCAAGGAAGCGCTGTTGCTGGCCGGTCGTTACCGGCGCGACGTGTATTGAGGTTGCCGCATCCACGCATGGCGTGGATCTACTGCGCGGCGTGTCCAGGCATGGCAACTACACCCCAGTAGATCCACGCCATGCGTGGATTGAGCCACCGGCGCCCAGGAATCATCCCGCTGCTGCACTGACCCGTATCGCCAACAACTCGCCACCGCCCTGCAACGCGTGCCGCTGACGTTCGCCGGCCGCCAACCACGCGGTATCGCCGGCCCGTAGCGCGGGCAGGCCGCTGTCGGCACCGAACTCTGCCTGACCGGACAGCAGATGCAGCGCCCAGGCCACGCCCGGTTCGCAGAAGAAGAACATCGCGCCCACCAGCGGCCGGTGCAGCAGTTCGGCCTGCAGCAGCTCGCGCTTCCACATCAGGTTGAAATCGTGGGTGGTGCCATCGACCAGTTCACCGTGCAGCGTTTCCTCGCCGGCAAAGCGCACCCGCCCGTGTGGCGGCAGCACTTCCACCACACGTCCATCGTCGAAGCGCAGGCGCACGCCATTGCCCTGCAGCAACACCAGCTCGCGCTCAACGCCGGGAAACGCGGAGAACGCGGCGTCCTGCTCGATCTCGGCCACCGACAGGCGCAGCGCCCAGTCATCCCCCTGCGCAGGCAGGCGCAGGATCTCGCGGGTCCAGCCAAGTCCATTCCGCCAGCGTTCGCGGCGGTAGTCCAGGCGGGAGATCACCTGGCTCGGAGTGTGCAGCAGGGAGTCGATGTTCATCCGCGCATTGCATCATGCCGCGCGCCGTCGTGCATCACCGCGTGGCGAGCGTGCCCTGGCCACCGCACCCGCCGGCCAGCAGCTGCGAGTGCTTCAGCCAATCCTGGTCGGGGTAGTAAGCAAACACCATCGTGCCACCACGCAACGCATCGATCAGCGGCTTGGCCACCGACAGCCGCACCGCCGGGCAACCCAGGCTGCGTCCCAGCCGCCCCTGCAGCTGCGCGGTAGCCGGGTTCACGTACGGCGCACCATGGATGACGATCGCTCGGTCACGCGCGCGGTCATTGAAGCCCGGTTCCAGGCCGGCCAGGCGCAGCGAATATCCATTGCCGCCCATGTAGGTCTCCTGCGCGGTGAACGCGCCGAGACTGGACATGAAACTGCCGTCGCGGTTGGAGAAGTGCTCGGTGCGGTTCTCGCCGCTGTTGCGGCCATGCGCCACCCATTCCTCGAACAACAGGCGCTGATGGGCCAGGTCGAACACCCACAGCCGCGGCTCGGTGGACGGGCGCGAGTAATCGATCACGCTGAGGCGATCACCATTGATGCCCAGTTCCGGCCGCTGCAACGCACAGCGCATGGCGTGCGCCGCCAGCTGCAGCACGTGGCGGTCGGCCTTGGGCGCACTGCGCGACAGCAGGGCAGCCAGATCATCGGCAGAGGTGGCGAGGGCGGGCGTCTGTGCCAGCGCCGGGGCGCTGGCCGAGGTCGCCAGCAGGCCGAACGCGGCCAGCCGGCACAGGCGGGATGCAGTCATGGGCACAACGAGGGGACTCAGTTGCCCTTGAGGGTGGACCCTGGCGGCTCGGATTCCAAGACCGGCTGCATTCCGGATTCAGCCGGGCTTGGGCGGACCGCCGGCAGCGAGGTGACCAGCAGGGTCGTGCCCGGCACCAGCACCTGGTACAGCTGGCGAGCGAAATCGGTCGGCAGCGCCATCGGCAGCGAGGGCGTGGCCAGCAGGTCCGGCGTGGCCTGGGCCCGGTCCTGGCCCAGCAACGGATAGGCCGTCCACTGGTGCAGCCGCTGGTTCACGTCCAGCGGGCTGGGGGTATCGCTGTAACCCTGCCCCATCACGAACAGCGTGGTGCCCTGGAAGGCCGGCAGGGCGTCGGCCTTCAGCGGCGATTCGCCAATCATCACGCCGTCGCGCAGCACGTACAGGCGCTGGTCGTGCAGGCTGACCAGGATGCCGACCTGCCCGGCCGGCGCCGCGGCGTCGTCCCACCAGGCCTGTGCCGGGGCTCCGCCCTCGGTCTCCGGCAGGGCCTGGCCGCGCGCGTTCACCGGCGCCAGCACCGACGGATAGGCCAGGGTCATCGGCGAGCTCTTGGCATCGGCCACGACCACGGTATCGCCGCGCTGGGTTTCACTGAACAGCTTCTGCGCGAAGGCCTGCGGCAGGCGCACGCAGCCGTGCGAGGCCGGATGCCCGGGCAGGCTGCCGCCATGCAGGGCGATGCCGTCCCAGGTCAGCCGCTGCATGTACGGCATCGGCGCGCTGTTGTACAGGTTGGACTTGTGGTCCTTGTCCTTCTGCAGGATGGTGAACACACCGGTCGGCGTCTCGTGCCCGGCCTTGCCCGAGCTGATCGTGGTCAGGCCGATGGCGATACCGTTGCGGTAGACATAGGCGCGCTGCTCATCAAGGCTGACCACCAGCACGATCGGGCCGGTCGGCGAGATTTCCGGATGCCACAGGTATTCGCCCGGCTTGAGGTCGGTCGGCCCGCGTACCTCGGCGGTGGCGGCTGCGGGCTTGGCAGCCGGTGTCGTCGCAGCGGCATGGGCCAGCAGCGGCAGGGCCAGTGCAAGGGCGAGCATCAGGGTCGTGGGGCGGTGCGGAAGCATCCAGCGGGGGTCCTTTCCATGCAGAGCGGCCACCGTACACCATCGGCCCGTGGTGGCCGCGGCAAAACCAGGCGCCGGAAATGAAACTGCCCGGCGACACAGCCATGTGTCGTACCGGGCAATCGTTACGTCCTTGTCGGCCTGCTGCCGCCCCCTCGCATCCTGCGCTGTGGGGGTAGCGTTGCATCCTGCACGCGGCCGCGTCTGTCCTGTTTGTATCTCAGCCCCTTCCACAGGTCTGTGATGCCACCATCCTGGTGATTGGTGCCGCGTCCTGCGGCGGTCGGTGGTCACGGCCTTCCTGTCCGTGACCGGTGAACCAGCCTCCTGCCGGTTCCGACGATTCCTGCTGTCAGCGCCTCGGTACGGTTCGCACCGGTACCGATCCGGGTACCGGATCCGCCGGCAACAACCTGTTGCCTACGGTGATCCGCTGTCGATTCCGTTCGACGATTGCTTTCCCTATCCCCTTCACCTGCGCCAGGTCCTCGACGCGATGAAACGGGCCGTGTCTGCGCCGGTGCTCGACGATCGCCTCGGCCTTGGCGGCTCCGACCATCGTCAATCCCTGCTGCAGCGCCTGGGCATCGGCGCGGTTGATGTCGATCGGTTCGGCGGCATGCGCCCCAGCGATCCACACGACCAGCACCAGTGCCCTCAACACGACACTCCAAGGCACGACGTGTATCTCCTTGTGGTTCTGACCGTCCCGACCGGCAATCCCGTCGGTAGGAACAGTGTCCGTCACCACATGCACACAGCCTATCGGTTTCCTGGATTTCTAAAAGCCAGCCAAATACCCGACGTGATGTAGGAAAAACCCTACCCACGGCACAGGCGTAGAATGTCGCGATCACAGCCCATGCAATCGGAGTTTCAGATGGACAGCGCCAAGCTCGGCCAATTCGTCAATGACAAGTGGGACAGCGAGATCGTCCCGCAGTTGGTCGACTACATCCGCATTCCCAACAAGTCGCCGATGTTCGACGCCAATTGGGTGCAGAACGGCTACATGGAACAGGCGGTCACGCTGATGGAGAACTGGGCCAAGGCCCAGCAGCTGCCCGGCCTGAAGGTTGAAGTGGTGCGCCTGGAAGGCCGTACCCCGCTGATCTTCCTGGAAATTCCGGCTACCGGCGCCGAAACCGGCGACGACACCATCCTGCTCTACGGCCACCTGGACAAGCAGCCGGAAATGACCGGCTGGGACGACGACCTCGGCCCGTGGACCCCGGTCCTGCGCGGCGACAAGCTGTATGGCCGCGGCGGCGCCGACGACGGTTACGCCATCTTCGGCTCGCTGGCCGCCGTACTGGCGCTGCAGGCCCAGGGCCTGCCGCACGCCCGCTGCGTGGTGCTGATCGAAGCCTGTGAAGAATCGGGCAGCTACGACCTGCCAGCCTACGTCGACCACCTGGCCGACCGCATCGGCAAGCCGTCGCTGGTGGTCTGCCTGGATTCGGGCTGCGCCAACTACGACCAGCTGTGGTGCACCACCTCGCTGCGCGGCCTGACCGGCGGCAACTTCACCGTGAAGGTGCTCAACGAAGGCGTGCATTCCGGCGATGCCTCCGGCGTGGTGCCGTCCAGCTTCCGCCTGCTGCGCCAGCTGCTGTCGCGCATCGAGGACCAGGACACCGGCCGCATCCTGATCGACGGCATGAACGTTGAAATTCCGGCCGAGCGCCAGGAACAGGCCAAGCGCGCCGCCGAAGTGGTCGATACCGAAATCTTCGAGAAGTTCCCGATGGTCGACGGCCTGCGTCCGATGAACGAGGACCTGACCGAGCTGGTGCTCAATCGCACCTGGCGCCCGGCGCTGTCGGTCACCGGCGTCGGTGGCATGCCGGCATTGGAATCGGCCGGCAACGTGCTGCGCCCGCAGACCTCGGTGAAGCTGTCGCTGCGCCTGCCGCCGACCGCCGATGGCAAGACCTGCGGTGAGCTGCTGAAGGAAGCGCTGCTGCGCGATCCGCCGAACGGCGCGCAGGTCACCCTGGATCTGGAAAAGGCCTCCACCGGCTGGAACGCCCCGGCCATGGCGCCGTGGCTGACCCAGGCCATCGACGACGCCAGCCAGGCCTTCTTCGGCAAGCCGGCGATGTACATGGGCGAAGGCGGCTCGATCCCGTTCATGGGCATGCTGGGTGAGAAGTTCCCGGGCGCCCAGTTCATGATCACCGGCGTGCTTGGCCCGCACTCCAACGCGCACGGCCCGAACGAGTTCCTGCACATCCCGATGGGCAAGAAGGTCACCGCCTGCGTGTCCAAGGTGATCAGCGAGCACTACGCCGCCAGCCTGCGCGGCGAGACCAGCGGTTCGCCGGTGGCTGCCGACAGCGGCACCCGCCACGGCGACCACGGCTGCTGCTGATTACGCCACACCGTGACGGACGCAGTCTGGCCTTGCTAGGCTGCGTCCACCCTTGCTGGAAATCGCGCGCATGAATGGTCTGTTCGGCAGCAGCAGCTGGCTCTACATCATCCTGGTCGGCTTCTTCGTCGGCCTGCTCGGGCGTTTCTTCATGCCCGGCAACAACCGCATGGGCTGCCTGCTGACCATCGTGCTGGGCATCCTCGGTGCGCTGCTGGCCGGCTGGTTTGGCCAGTACATGGGCTGGTACGCCCCCGGTGAGCCGGCCGGTTTCCTCGGTGCGGTGGTGGGCGCGGTGGCCGTGCTGGCCGTCCTGCGCCTGTTCAGCGGCCGCCGCTGAGCGCGCATCCCCTTCCCTTCCTGTTCCCGACGTTGGCGCGCCCGGCGCGCCCGGATATGCCTGCATGACCGAACCCGCCTCCGACCCCCAGCGCAGCGCGCAGCGCCTGCGGTGGGCCCGTACCCAGCTCGATGATGCCAGCGCGGTGGTCGAACGCGCCTCGGTCGATGCCGGCATGCGCAGCTACTGGCGCACCACCAGCACCGGTGGCAGCCACATCGTGATGGATGCCCCGCCGGGGCTGGAAGATCCGCGGCCGTGGCTGCGCATGCGCGGCCTGCTGCACGACAACGGCCTGCGTGTGCCCGCGCTGCTGGCACAGGATCTGGAGGGCGGCTTCCTGCTGCTGGAAGACCTCGGCGGCCCGACCCTGGCGAAGATCCTCGACGAGCGCAACGCTGACGAATGGTTCGGCCGTTCGATCGAACAGCTGCTGCGCCTGCAGGCGATTCCGGTGCCGGCCGACTTCGGCCAGTTCGGCGAAGCGCTGCTGCAGCGTGATGCCGGCCTGTTCTACGAATGGTTCCTGCAGCGCCACCTGAACCTGGAGCTGGACTGCGGCGAGATCGAAGGGCTGCAGCTGGTGCATCGCCGCCTGATGGACAACGCGCTGGGCCAGGCCCAGCTGATGACCCACCGCGACTACATGCCGCGCAACCTGATGCCGGTCGACGACGGCCCAGCGGTACTGGATTTCCAGGACCTGGTGCGCGGCCCGATCGCCTACGACGCGGTAAGCCTGTTCAAGGACGCCTTCCTGAGCTGGCCGCTGCAGCGTGTAGACGAATGGCTGGCGCAGTACCACGAGCGTGCGCGCGGTGCCGGCCTGCCGGTGCCCGACCGCGCCACCTTCCTGCGCGATGCCGACTGGATGGGCATCCAGCGCCACGTGAAGATCCTCGGCCTGTTCTGCCGCCTGCGTTACCGCGACAACAAGGGCCATTACCTCGACGACGCGCCGCGCTTCATCGGCTATCTGGATGAAGTGCTGCCACGCTATCGCGAACTGGCGCCGCTGCAGCAGTTGCTGGACGACCGCATCAAGCCAGCACTGGCCGAGTTGGCCGCACCGCTGCGCGTGGCCCGATGAAGGCGCTGGTCTTTGCCGCTGGCCTCGGCGAGCGCATGCGCCCGCTGACCCTGCACACGCCCAAGCCGCTGCTGGAAGTGGCTGGCAAGCCGCTGATCGTCTGGCACCTGGAACGCCTGGCCGCGCTTGGCGTGCGCGAGGTGGTGATCAACACCGCATGGCTGGCCGAGCAGTTCCCGACGATGCTGGGCGATGGCAGCCAATGGGGCCTGCGCCTGCATTTCATGTACGAAGGGCAGACCCCGCTGGAAACCGGCGGCGGCATCCTCAACGCGCTGCCGGTGCTGGGCGACGCCCCGTTCCTGGTGGTGAACGGTGACATCTGGACTGACTTCGATTTCGCCACGCTGCCCCGCGAGCCACAGGGCCAGGCGCACCTGGTGCTGGTCGACAACCCGGCGCAACACCCCGAAGGTGACTACCGCCTCGATGCGCAGGGGCTGCTGCATCACGACCGCGAAGGACCGTGCCTGACCTATGCCGGCATCGGCGTGTATCGCCCCTCCATCGTGGCCGGCTGGCGCACGGTGATCGGCGATGCGCCGGGTAGCGAGCGTGTTCCGCCGAAGTTCTCGGTGGTGCCGCTGCAGAAGCATTTCATGGCGCAGGGGTTGATGACGGGGCAGCACCATCGCGGGCGTTGGACCGATGTGGGTACCGTGGATCGCCTGCGCGCGCTGGATGTTGAGTTGGCGGCGAACGGCTGAGCCCCTCGTGGTTGGTCGCGTAGAGCGGATCGCGTGTTTGGCCGGGCGGGTGGGCCATGCAGGGGACGCTGCAAGTACGTCCCTGTA